>JAUXFK010000047.1 GCA_030623035.1 Deltaproteobacteria bacterium
ATTCTCTGCGGGAACCATCCACAATTCCCACTATTACCAGTTGGTATCCGGCCGATTTGAGTAAAGCGCAGGGCAAGCAGTAGGGAAACCTGCTTTTGAAGGACAGGGGTCCCGTGGTGATTTGGCTAAAAAAGGCTTCCTGCACGACTTTTGAACCGGCAAAGTCAGAGTTAAAATTTAGTGAGAGGATCTTAAATCATGAGAATTGACCTGAATTAAGAAGGGATTGCGACCATCTTAGAAGGTAGTAGGCTCATAGGGACAGAACATGTGTGATAATACAAAACTTCTGGCATTTGAGCTGACTGTCGATGTGGCAGTATTCGTTTATCAGGTGACCGCAAGGTTTCCAAAGAGGAGTTGCATGGACGGGTCATTGAGGGAATCTCATTATCAAATCAGTATATCGAAGCGTTTGGGCTTTTTGAACAACGAGGATTCATCTTTGACTGAACCATAAAGAGTCGAAACCGAGAAGGTTTTAAATGGCTTGATTCGAGCGTTGCGGGATGGTTGAAAACTTCAGCCTTCAGCCTAAAAACCTGAACAGTTACTGCGTTTTTAAAAGGAGGATTATATGCAAAAAAACATCCTGACACCGGAACAATATAAGGATCTTACAAGAAAAATCATTCATGCAGTTGATACGAGATACAGAATTATTCCCCTTAATTCCTTAAAGCATACTAAATATCACTTAAAAGCCCCCATCCACCTCACTCTGGAATTTGATGAAGATAAAGTGATTGCGAGTTTTGATGACATTGAGGCTTTTGCTTATGCAGATACCGTTTCTGAGGCTATAGACTTGCTTTGTGTTGAAATTGCTCAGATTTTCGAGGATTTGATTGAGGATAAAGGGAATCTTGGCGATCTGCCCCGAAAGTGGTTGGAGTATCTGGAGGAAATAATCGAATGCAGATAAAAAAGAATGATATTGGGAAAATTTTTGAAAAGCTCAAACTTGAAGTGAGGTCTACAAAGCACAGGTATGGATGGTTTACTTTTCAAGGGAGAAAGGTATTGAGGGTTCATTATTCACATGGAAAAGAGGCATTCAACTTTCGTTGTAAATTGATTGGGGAAGGAGGTAAGCATGTTTGACAGCCGGGAAGAATTGATTGGTAAGATCCGGCTTGGAGAGGATAGCATCCTTGAGCTCAAGGTGGTCAGTTTCCGTGGGGGCAAGATTGCCGGGCCGAAACGTGATGATCTTGCGGATGAACTCACAGCATTTGGCAACTCCTTCGACGGGGTGCTTGTATTGGGAGTGGATGATAAGACCAGGGAAGCAGAAGGTATCCCTTTGGATAAACTTGATGATGTCGAAACATTCTTGCGCGAGATCTGTAGTGATTCGATTGATCCTCCACTTAATGTGAGGATTGTTCGCCTGATGTTACCCGATTCACAGGGTATTGAGCGGGCAATCATCAAGGTGGATATACCCCGCAGCCTTTTTGTTCATAAAAGTTCCAGCGGGTATTTCTACCGTTTGGGTAGCTCCAAGCGTGAAATGAAACCGGATTATCTCGCTCGTCTGTTTCAACAACGCAGTCAGGCCCGACTGATTCGATTTGAGGAACAGCCTGTTCCTCAATCAAGGGTTAATGATTTATCCGAAGAATTCTGGCGCAGATTCACAGCCCGGTCTCAGGAACCTTCAGAAGTCGTCTTGTTAAAGCGAAATCTATTGTCTAAAGAGGAAAACGGCAACCTTCGTGCATCCGTGGCCGGAATACTTCTGTGCTGTGAGCAGCCGGAACACTTTTTGCCCAATGCCTTTATCGAAGCTGTACGCTATCGAGGTACAATGCAGGACTCTAATTACCAGATCGATGCCCAAAGAATTCGAGGAACTCTGGATCAGCAGATTAAACAGGCAATGGCATTTCTGATGAGGAACCAGGTAGTAACGGCAACAAAGGAACCTCATCGCGTTGAAGTACCTCAATTCAGCGAAAGAGCGGTCTTTGAAGCTATTGTAAATGCCGTGGCCCATCGCGACTACTCTGTGTCAGGGTCCAAAATCCGCTTCTTTATGTTTGATGATCGGCTTGAAATATATTCACCAGGAGCACTGCCTAATACTGTTACCGTTGACAATATAGCCTTGCGCCAGTCTACACGGAACGAACTGATCACAAGCTTGCTTGCCGAGAGTCCCGTTGCGGAAACGATTGGCGATGTGCGGCGAGGCTTTTATATGGAAAAACGTGGAGATGGAGTTCCAATAATCTTAAACGAGAGCACAAATCTTTCCGGTAAAACGCCGGTTTATCAGCTTATCGATGATTCAGAACTTCTATTGATTATTTATGCTGCTGAAAAGGCATAATGGACAATATGTCAAACAGTCAAATGTTATGCAGGATTTCAACTCCAAAGGAAACAAGAAAATACTTAACCTGCGCAAGACAGCTTTTTTATGCTCCTGCAAAGTCCCTGCCGATATTATTCTTAAATCCTATGACTGAAAAGGAGAGGGGGGCAGGTCTGCTCTTGACTCATGTTAGTGTGAAATCCGAGATACCCATGGAATGTTGGCATCTTTGGGGTGGGACGGGGTGATTTGGCTAAGAAAGGCCTTATGCCCGATCCTTTAACCGGCAAAGTCAGGGCAAAGAAGACTTTCCCTGTAAAGAAAATAGTACTTTCAATTTATCCATTGACTTCCACCTAGTATATGACTATAATTCTAGTCAACTAAAAAAGAGGTATTTTTATGAAAACATTATCATTATCCGAAGTTAAGATGAAGCTTAGCGAGCTTGTTGAAAAAGTCTACTCAACTGATGAAGAAGTTGTAATCACAAAAAACGGCAGACCTTCGGCCGTACTGGTCAGCCCCGATGAATTTGAAAGCTGGAAAGAAACCCTTGAAATCATTTCCGACCGGGACATGATGGACGAAATCAAGCAGGGGCTTTCAGCGCTCAAGGGGAAAACCGGGCTTTATACGCTTGAGGAATTATTTTAGCAGCCAGGGGTAAAGTATATGCCGGTGCCTTATAAGCTTAGAATGCCGGATGAAACAGTGGATTTTATCCGGCATATGCATCCTGAAATAAAGAAAAAGATTAAGTCATCTCTTGAAATTATTTTATCAGATCCCCATACCGGAAAATCATTGAAGGGTGAACTGACAGGTTTAAAGAGTTTCAGGACAGGTCGATTCAGGATTATCTATAAGATCTCTTCAAAACAGATTATAGATATTGTCTCTGTAGGCCCGCGACGCATAATATATGAAATTACTTACAGACTTTTGAAAAAAGAAACAGGCAGGGGAAAATAATTCCTCACTTTTTTAAGAACGAAACCACTGATTTAAGATAGCGGAAAAGATAACCCCTCCCTGCCTCCCCTTAACATAAGGGGAGGAGTTTTTCTAACTTAATGGGGGTGCTATTCCCCCTCTTAGTTTAAGAGGGGGGTAGGGGGAGTTAAAGAATTACCAGTTTGCCACATTAATATGATTGATAGAATCGAAAATATTGTCTTTATGAGGTGCCCTGGTCTTCGGAGATGGAACGATCATACGCCTGGCAATAACCACTATTCCTGAATCCGTTACAAAAAACCTCTTCTTATCTTCTTCCAGGTTATATCCTATCTCTGTTTCCGAGGGGATATTTACACCTTTATCTATTATAACCCTCTTAATCTTACAATAACTGCCTATATTGACATTTTCCATCAGGATGGAATCTCTTATCTGAGAGTAAGTGTCAATGTGAACCTGTGGAGAAAGCAGACTGTTTTGTACCCTCCCGCCTTTGATAGTACATCCTCCTGAAACGATGGAATCCATACAAATGCCGAACCTTTTTCCAGGATTTCCAAGGGTAAAGACCATTTTGGCGGGGGGATATTGACCCTGATAGGTACGTATCGGCCAATCGGCATCGTACAGGTCGAGCCCAGGATCGTCTCTCACCATATCCATATTGGCCTCATAGTAGGCATCGATAGTCCCTACATCCCTCCAATATTTAGGTTCTTTACTTTGCTTATCATTAAAGTTATAAGCAAATACCCTCACACTGCGGATCATCTCTGGAATAATATCCTTACCAAAATCATGATTGGTTTTATCTTTATGAGCATCCTCCTCAAGGAATTCACTTAAGACATCGCTATTGAATATATAAATACCCATATTTGCATAAAGGGTTTTATGGTTATCGAATGAGGACTCGATTTTTTCAGGCTTCTCTTCAAAATCGACTATCCTTCTCATTTGGTTCACCTTCATAATCCCGAAACGGGATGCTTCACTTTGATTTATCTCTATTGTACCCACAGTAGCGTCAGCACCTTTTTCTTTATGAAATTCAAGCATCTTGGAGTAGTCCATATTGTATATATGATCCGCAGAGAGGATGAGAAAATATTCGGGTTTTACTGTGTCGGCAAAGTATAAGTTCTGATATATGCTATCCGCTGTCCCTTTATACCAATCTCCGTTGATCCTCATCTGGGGAGGGATAGGAAATATGTATTCATCGAGTTCTGAATCGAAGATGTTCCATCCGACTCTTAAATGTCGCTCTAAAGATAATGACTTGTATTGGGTAAGGACTACAATCTTTCGCATATTGGAGTTGATGCAGTTGCTCAAGGTAAAGTCGATTAGGCGGTATATGCCTCCAAAAGGAACTGCCGGCTTGGCTCTATCTTTGGTTAATGGAAATAGTCGATCTCCAAAACCTCCAGCCATTATCATTGTCAGGACATCCTTCATGGTTTTTACCCCCTTTATCCAACTTTTGTTGGTTTATTTCTTTTTTTCCTGGGAGATCCCGAGCATCGAATTTTACTTTCTGCTTCCGCTATTAAGTGCAATCCCAATAATTTTGCCAATTTCACGCATTCACCGGCTAGGCCCACTGCTTTTAAGTTATTCGCCTTCCCTGTCTGCGTGTAACGCACAGGCAGGCTTTACATTGAACAAAATTGCTCATTTCTGGATGGACACTAGCTAAAAAAATGGATATAGTTTGATCTACGATCTTTCAAAGAGGTGATATCATTTTGAATGCAGGAGATTGGTATCTTTTGTGATACATGTTATTCCAAGATTTCTAAAGTTGTTCTGATGATTATCAGGAACCCCTAATATACCTATTGATTCGATTGTTGTTTTAAGCTCTCGCACGACACTCGAAAGCAAAAACATGCCAAGGTCTGTAAACTGGTTGATGTTCTTTAGATCAATGGTAAAATTTTTGCACTTGGGAGAAAGGGCTTCTTTGACACAAGTATATACATCATAAACCTTTTCTGGAGTGAGGCCTCCAAGGATTTCAACACAAGCGTCGCTACCTTTCTGTTTTATGCAAAAATTGAGAATATTTTCCATATATACCTCCTTTCTCAAGAAAACCAGTTTACTAAAGGGAGAGGTTGTTTGGATTATCTATATATAATCTTGTCTGCAATCTTTGTTCCGATAAAGCAATGTTTAAATATGGCTGGTTAAAAACCCATAATTAATTGATTTAATAGGATAATTTCCATTGAAAGCAGATCGGCTTGGAACAACTCCAGTCTATTGCATTATGGGGTAATCCCCATAATAATTTAGGGAAGATTTACCATCTAATGTAACCCTTTGATTTTATGGGAATGGAGGGCTACCCCATAAAACATAAATTATGGGGAAAACCCCATAAAGAAGTCCTGCGCGACATAGGTTTTTTGATGATTGAAATAATGAAGATTTGTAACGGTTTAGCTTTTTGAAATTTTAGTGTCCCTCTCGGGGGATGGTTGAAACCCCTCGCGTTTAGGGGAAGCAAGTTTTACGTTGTCGCCAGGCGACTTGTCATTCCGGCCATAGAGCCGGAATCCAGGGAATAAGATTCTTGGGACTTCTGGATGCCGGATCGAGTCCGGCATGACATAAACAGCAGAGTTTTGCTTTGTTCTGCTATTTTTTGAATTGTTTTCTGTCGATACTGTGCTTTAATAACTTTTCATAAAAGGTCTTGTAATTCAACCCTGCTTGTTTTGCCGCTTGAGTGATATTGCCGCTGTTTTTTGAAAGCACACCTTTGAGGTATTCCCTTTCCCAATTATTAAGGAGCCTTTCTTTTATTTCCTTATAAGGCAAATCGGTTTCTACAGGCATGTACATATCGGCCTCTCCAAAATAAAGGGGAATCTTTTGTAAAATTGACAGGTCAAACCGATCGATGGTTTCTCCTTTATTCAGCAATACTGCCTTTTCTATAACATTCTCCAGCTCTCTTACATTCCCTGGCCATGGATATTGGATGAGGGAATTCATGGCATCTGCTGAGATATTATTTTCCTCTCTATTGTGAAGGCCCGCATACTTTTTTAAAAAGTGTTCGGCCAACAGGGGAATATCGTCTACTCTTTCCCTCAAAGGCGGAATGGAAATCGAAAGGACATTTACCCTGTAGTAGAGGTCTTCTCTAAA
This sequence comes from Deltaproteobacteria bacterium, assembly GCA_030623035.1. Classification (GTDB taxonomy): domain Bacteria; phylum Desulfobacterota; class UBA8473; order UBA8473; family UBA8473; genus JAUXFK01. The sequence continues at coordinate 6,452 of JAUXFK010000047.1, forward strand.
TTTTCCCTGACTTACCAATTCCTCAAGGTTTCGATTGGTTGCCAGGAGAATCCTTACATCGAGATTCAGTGTATCCCTTCCTCCTACACGCCGTATCTCTTTATCCTGGAGAAACCTCAATAACTTTCCCTGCATGGAAAGGGGAAAATCACCAATTTCATCTAAAAGGATGGTTCCTTGATGGGCCAGTTCAAATCTGCCGATTCTCTGGGTGTGTGCACCCGTAAAAGAACCCTTTTCATGCCCGAAAAGCTCCGATTCGAGTAAAGATTCGGGAATAGCCGGGCAATTTACTATGATTAGCGACTTCTTTTTTCTTGGGCTGTGATAATGGATTGCCTTTGCAATCAGCTCTTTGCCTGTCCCGGTCTCCCCCCATATTAGAGTTGTAGTGTCTTTCTCGGCAGCCAGGGTAATGAGTTCATATATCTTTCTCATCTTGTAATTCTTACCCACGATATGATGAAAATCATATTTTTCCTCTACCTCTTTTCTCAATGAGATATTCTCTTCGATTATATCCTGGGTTTGAAGGAGTTTTTTTAATGAGAGTCGTAAAAGGTCAATATCGAAAGGCTTCTGGATAAAATCATATGCGCCAAGCTTCATGGCTTTAACTGCTTGCGGTATCTGTCCGAAACCGGACATAATAACCACATATGTATTCGGATAAGACTTCTTGATATTCTCCAGAAGCTGAAGCCCATCCATCTTGGGCATCTTCAAGTCAGCCAGAACTATATTGAAATTCCTCTCTGCCAATTTATGCAAGGCCTCTATACCGTTTTGGGCAGTATAAATGTCCATCCCCATCCCTTTCAGGACGTCCTTGAGCTGGACTAATAATGCTTCCTCGTCATTTACAATTAAGATTCGCTTCTTCATTTGACTGGTATCCTTAAAATTACTTGATCCCCTTCATCTTTTTTACTCTTTATAGATACCCCTCCGCCATGAAGGTCGATTATGTTCTTGGCGATTGCCATCCCCAGGTCAATTCCCCTTTTTTGGGTATTTTGGGCCATGCAAATACTTTTGAAAATTGCCAAATATTGTAACAGTTTAGCTTTTTGAAATTTTAGTTGCTAAGGCGGTGGTCAAATATTAACCTGTGCAACTATTTGAACATCTAAGTGAGTTAAGAAAGAACAGGGGGAAAGATGCTAGTTCTGCACGGTTTAAAATTTGATTGCCGTTGAAGCTTGGCGAGTGCTTTCTGTTTCATAAGGCTGAAATAATACCAAATGATTAAAGTATAGAAAAAATGTGTAAGTGAGTCAACATTATTGTTTGCCTGCCTATTTCCATCGCATTTTTGGGCTGTGTTATCATCGCACCGGCCATCCTAAAGACGAGAGCCTTTCCGGAATAAGCTCGTGGATACTTACTACTTATCGGTATTTCCAATAATTGCGATAATTTATTATAGGAATTATCTATTTGCAATATAGGTTTGCTTCTGCTATCTAATGTAACCAGTGTTCATCCGGAAATGAGCAATTTTGTTCATGGTCAAGGAAGGGAAAGAGATTAAAATATGAGTCTGACGCAGAGATTGGGCAAAAGGGCCATTTCTGGATGGACACTAATTAGATTTGTGGAAGACGGGGAAAGTTGGGCACTAATGGATAACCATTGCTTCATGACACGAAGGTTTTATTTTTGAAAGAAAGATTAATGCGACCCAAACTTGTAATGTCAAGCAATCCAGAGTCAGATAAGGATTCTGATATAGAATTTGCCATAAATAACGGTTTCGATGGAGTAGACTGGTCTTTTGCCATAGATCGAATACCACTCGATTATAAATCGAAACCCCATTTTATCTCACAAATCCGAAGGCTTCAAAACCATGGGATTGAGGTAAGGTTTCATACCCCGTTTGTCAATGCAGAGATCGGCCATCGTGATTATACAATGTCTAAAAGTGCTATGGGTGTCTATTTAAGGATACTTAAGCTTATAGCAGAGGCTGGGGGGCAATTTCTAACACTTCATACAGGGTTGGGGAATATTTCGGATGAAGTTATCTGCCTTAAAATGCTTAAGAAAAATCTTAATATATTGAAGAACTTCGGTCTCACCCATGGGGTTACCATCACCCTTGAGAACCTAAGATATGGGCCCACTTCGATTCCCGAAAAATGGTTTGAATTACTTGAAAAGACAGATATCCCGGCAACATTCGATTTTGGACATGCCAAGGCCTGTGATGCTGTTTCAAATGGCCTTTGGAGTCCTGTAAGGATACTCAACCGGGTAAAAGGACGGCTCATCCATGCACATATCTATAAGGAGGAAAACGGTGATGGACACGTTCCTCCTATGACAATCGACGATCTGGGAATAGACTTGCTCGATGCCCTGATAAAGACCCGGTGTCGATGGTGGGTAATCGAACTTAAGGAAAGACATACGATATTATCTACAAAGGAAATGTTGAATATTTATATAGAGTCCAATCGAGTGAAGTTCTAAGATTAAAGAGGCTTGGAAGCGTCGCTCTTTCCGGTAATTCGCCTTGTGTTTCTTTTTAGATATTTTGGTTTTTTCACATTTAACGACAGAAAAGATAATAGAAGGAGGGGCTGGGATGAAAAAAGCCAGAGTTCTGTTCGTTTTCTTTCTGCTAATGACTTTTATTGTACCCTTATTTACAGGGTGTGATGAATCCAGTCACACTAAGGCAGAGCCGGAGATAGAGTCAAACACTTACCCGAACGCGGGGCTTCTTGTATCGGGAGAATCGCTTGAAGCGAGCATCGGCAAACCGGATACGGCGATAATTGATGCACGCTCATCAGGCTATTCTACTTCACACATACCTGGAGCCATAAGCCTGCTCTGGAGCGACTATACGGATGAAGGCGTAAACCTTAGACCTGTAGCGGATTTAGAGAGTCGGTTAAGCGCTGCAGGACTAAGCAGAAATATGAAATTCATTATATATGACGACACAACTGCATCATGGAGCGCGGCAGGGCGCATCTTTTGGATGCTCGAGTACCTTGGTTGTACCGATGTGCACCTTCTCAATGGCGGATGGGACAAGTGGGTCGAAGATGGAAGACAGACGGAAGCAGATGCGAACACGCTTCCTGGTAATACTTTCGGAGTTGTCTTACAAAAGGATATACTCTCAGATAAGGAACACATACTAAGCAAGCTGGGAGATGAAGACTTTGTTATCATCGATTCCCGGGAGGACGAGGAATACAATGGCTGGACTCTGTACGGTGAGACAAGGGGAGGACATATACGGGATGCGGTCAGCGTCAATTACAAGTGGTTTTTCAATTCCGACAAGACCGTTTTGAGTTATGAGGGTCTCAAGGATCTACTGGAATCCCGTGGTATAACAACCGACAAGGAGGTGGTTTCGTACTGCACGGCAGGTATACGTAGCGGATTCGTCTATTTTGCATTGCGGCTGATGGGTTATGAGCGTTGCTCGAACTACGATGGTTCGATATATGAATGGAGCGCAGACGCTGCCTGTCCGATGGATATATTACCAAATTACAAGAAACTTGTTTATCCTGCGTGGGTTGAAGAACTTATTGCAAGAGGCAATCCGGGAACAGCAGGGTCCCCTCCTACATATCCAGGCAAAGGCTATGCAATTGTACAAGTAAGCGACAGTGTTAAAGGTTACAACTCCGGGCACATCCCCAGCGCAATAAATGCGTTTTTTTCTGCTTTTAACGGGAAGGACAAGAGCCTGTTGCCGGATTCTCAGCTTCAAACCGCGATTGAGAACCTAGGTATCGCTAATGACACAACGGTAATTCTGTACGGCACGTCTGCCCCTGCTGTTGGGCGGTTTGCGTGGACCTTGATGTATGCAGGCGTGGAGGATGTGCGGGTTCTAAACGGCGGTTACGATGCGTGGGTGGGAAGCGGAGGCAGAGAAGAAACAATAGGAAACTCGCCTACCCCTGTTTCCTTCGGCATAAATGTGCCAGGCCACTCTGAGTACCTGGCAACAATGACCGACGTACAGAAAGACGTGCTGGATCAAGACGCTGTACTTGCTGACATACGTACGTTGGAGGAGTTCATGGACGGACACATTCCTGGTGGAACCTTGATGGACTGGACTGATTGGCTTGATTCTGATGGAACCTTCCGTAGCTACGCCGAAGTTGAACAGATATGGAATGATTATGGCATTAGAGCGGACAATAAAGTAACCTTCTACTGACTTATCGGAATACGGTCCAGTTTTGGACTGTTTTGGGGACATCTATTGGGATTCCCGAATATCAGCAACTACGACGGATCCATGTCTGACTGGACCTCGGATCTGAGTAACGAGGTGAAGATTGGGAAATCTGGTTTAACGATGGGCACTAACTGATTCATTTGTGGGCAAATCATCTGTACGAAACTATAGGAGTAGCCGCAATGAAGTATCCCAATTTGGCCTCAAAGGATCGATTAGGTCACGATATCAGTGATTCACTCCAAAGGGATCTGAAAAACATCTCTAAAAGATGTGTCAATTGCAAGCTCTGCCAAAAGGAATGTGAATTTCTGAAAAATTATGGCAAACCCAAGGAAATTGCTGACTTCTATGATCCTTTAGACAAGACGCACCTGTCTATGCCTTTTGAGTGCAGTCTCTGTGGGCTGTGCGCAACGGTTTGCCCTGTAAATATCGATCCTGCCGAGATGTTTCTCGAGATGCGTCGTGAAACCGTGCGCCGAGGTTGCGGAGAGTTCCCAGAGCATTCCGGCATCTTAGGACACGAAAAACATGGAACATCGAGACGTTATACCTATTATACCCTTCCCCCTAATTGTGACACCATATTCTTTCCCGGCTGCACCCTTGCCGGCACACGGCCGGATAAAACCATGAAACTCTATGAACACATCCGGGAAACGATCCCAACTCTGGGTATGGTACTCGATTGCTGTACCAAACCTTCTCATGACATTGGTCGGGAAGAGTATTTTGATGCCATGTTTAATGAAATGAAAGATTTTCTTGTAACTAATGGTGTCCGAAGTGTCCTTGTTGCCTGTCCGAACTGTTATAAGGTCTTCAGTAAATACGGTGGAAAGCTTTCGGTAAAGACAGTCTATGAAGTTATGGCACAAAGCGTATTGCCGAAAACAAAGCAAATAACAGGAACAGTGACTATACACGATCCGTGTCCGGTTCGACACGAAAGATCCATTCATTCGGCCATTAGAGAGTTGGTTAAACAAAAAGGATTAACCATAGAGGAAATGCCGCATAATGGGGAAAAGACGCTGTGCTGCGGTGAGGGTGGTTCAGTTGGTTCTGTATCACCCGGCCTTTCAAAAAAATGGGGAGATATCAGAAAGCATGAGACCGATGGCAGGAGGATGATTACCTACTGTGCAGGCTGTTCAAATTTCTTAGGCACATTGATTCCGACAGACCATATTCTTGATCTCGTCTTTGAACCTGAAGCCACTCTGACCGGGAAGGTCGGGGTTTCCAAAGCCCCTTTTACCTATTTAAACAGGTTGAGATTGAAAAAACGGTTCAAGAAGAGCGTCAACGGATCGGTAACTCGAGAGCGAACTTTCATATGGTATCAGGAAAAGAAAAAAAGGGAATCATAATCTTCGCCTTCCTTGACCTTGAATAAAATTGCTCATTTCTGGATGGACACTAAGCTAGTGTCATGTCATCTATGTAATGTCGCAAAGATGACCGTCATTCCCGCGAAAGCGGGAATCCAGAAGCGCCAAAGTAGCCAGAAATACTGGATTCCCACCTTCGTGGGAATGACATTGGTGTTGTTCTACTTTCTTTCACACCAAACACTTGATACTTGACACGACACTAGACTGGTACCCTGATTTCATTTCTTCGATCCTCAGTACACCCGGTCGATTGTCCTCGACCCCTTTATGCTGGATCAATACCTTGAACAGAACCCCCATGCCACCGGGCACTAAAAAGTTTTTCATAGACAGCTTCTCTTTATAATACTGAGCAGTCGACATATTTTGTCTGTTTTTTTCTATTTCATCGAGAACATTCAAAAGCCCGAGTGCAATGAGGAACCGGTATTGTTCTAAGTAGACCGTCTTTTTCAGACCCATCTTTTCACCGGTTGCCATAAGGGTTGAAAAGTCAACATGGGCTGTAATATCCTGTAAACCTAACCTTATATAGGGATCGTGATTCATTGTATGCCGATAGTAACATGTAAGGGTACCATCTTTTCTAAATGGTGCGAAAAGTTCATCTGCCTCATATCCATAATCGATGGTAATAATAAAACCCTGTCCCATAGCACGGTTAATCTCTTTCATCCAATCAAAAACCCTAAGGTTCACCTCAGCCCTTTGTCCTTCTTCAAGCGTTATATCCAGATCTTTAAAGTATTGCGCTAATCCACTTATGGAGAGCTCGCCTAACTCCTCTTTGAGTCTGTTTTTGTTGAGGGCAACATAGACTTCACTCAGTTTACCTTCCTCCATTTTTACAATATTGAAAGGAAAGGAATCGAGAAGCTCGTTGGAGAGATAACATCCATTGAACTGGAGTCTCCCATTTTTTAGATCATCCGGACAATGCCATGTTACTTTGCATTCGTGAGCGTGTCTTTTAATGAGTTCCTTTTGGGAGACAATGTAGTGTCGATTTGTCTCGATGATCTTATATGCCGATGATTTATAGAAATCGGGGTACTTTTCTCTAATACAATTCAGTATATCACAGCACAAAAAACCTTTGCCTGCACCAGCCTCAACGATTGTAAAATCACGCCTTTTGTCGAGGGCATTCCACATTTCATAAATCAGCCCTGCGATAAGTTGCCCGAATACAGGATGGACATGGGGGCTTGTATAGTAATCCCCATCCTTTCCGAATATCTCCCTTGGTGAATTATAATACCCCTGGATGGGGTGATAGAGTATCATATCCACATATTCTGTAAAGGTGATTCTCCCTTTTTTGCGGATCCTATCATATACAATGTCCTTTAGTTCTTTATTCTCCGGCTCAGTACAATTATTATCATTCACCTGAAAGTTCCTCTATTCTTCAATCACTCTGTTTTTGTTTTTTGGGTACTTTTCCTATGGTCTCTTTTTTATAAGAATCAGGTAACTACTCAGCCGCCGATTTACGCTGATCATCACTGATATTTTTTCTTTTATTATCATATACAAATCTTGTAACTACTCAGGCACAGAGGGGCAAAGGCACAGTGGCACAAAGAAAAATAAAAACGTATAGAGATTTGCAGGTCTGGCAAAAATCAATGACTTTAGTTGCTGAA
>JAUXFK010000223.1 GCA_030623035.1 Deltaproteobacteria bacterium
ACCAGCTTAATAGCTGTGAGCGGCTGGCACACATAGTCAGAAACTAATTGATATAATTGACTAAAAAATGGGATTTCCTATACTATCAAGTTATTTAAAGGAGGAAGCGCATGCGCAAATGTTTTGCGTTTGTTTTTTTTATATTGCTTTTCAGTGTGAGTGCATATGCCCAATCAATCAGTGTAGACCTCAATGAAGAGAGTGTTCAGGTAATGTTTAAAACCCCAATCAATGAAGAGGACCTAGGAGATAATGAATTTAGCGCAAGGTTTCTTTATACCGCTGATGACCAGTTATTTTCATTGGGGTTCGATATATTGGGTGAGTTGGAATATATAGATGGACTGGAATTGGGTATTGGGGGGAAATTGTACGGTGCAGATGCAAGCGATAATGATGCACTTTTCATAGGGTGCGGTGCTCTTTTTCGTTATGCTCCTTTTAAATTAGATGGACCGTTTTTTTCCGGTCTCCTTTATTATGCGCCTCGTGTTTTATCCTTTATGAATGCAGAACGCTCGCTGGAAACAGACCTAAAGATTGGTTATGAGTTTACCCCCAGGGCAACCGTTCATGTTGGTTACCGCAATTTTTGGATAAATATAGAAGAAATAGAGAATGTAAGAATCGAAGAGGGTATATTCGTGGGGTTGGAATACAGGTTTTAATCAAACATTTTTGTAACTTAGAAAGGGAACGATATGGAAGCACAGTTTTATAAAGAAGAACACGAAATCTTTAGAAGGGCCTTCAGGAATTTTGTTAATAAGGAGATAAAACCTTATGCAGAAAAATGGGAAGACGAAAAGAAAATTCCGAGAGAACTCTGGCTGAAGATGGGGGAACAGGGATATCTCTGTCCATGGCTTGATGAGAAGTATGGCGGTTCTGGTGCCGGATTTGAGTACTCGGTGATCATCCATGAAGAACTCAGTCGATCAGAGGTTGCCGGTGTAGGCGGGATAGGTGTACACAGTGATATTATCGTCCCATATATCTATCACCATGGAACTGAAGCACAAAAGGAAGCATACCTCCCGAAATGCGCAACCGGAGAGATAATTACATCTGTAGCCATGACAGAGCCTGAGGCCGGCTCGGATCTTGCCGGTATCAGGGCAACAGCAGTCAGGGATGGTAATGACTATATTGTAAATGGCCAGAAGGTCTTTATTACAAATGGTATAAGCTGTAATCTGTCAGTGACGGCTGTAAAGACAGACACAAAAGCAGACCCTCCACATAAAGGGATCAGCATACTTCTCATTGAAGATGGGACTCCTGGATTTTCTAAGGGGCGTCTCCTGGAAAAGACGGGTGGCCATAGCCAGGATACAGGGGAGTTGTTTTTCGAGGATTGCCGTGTCCCCCAGAAAAACCTATTGGGAAACGAGGGCGAAGGGTTTCAATACTTGATGTACAATTTACAACAGGAGCGACTTATCGTTGCTGTCGATTCCCAGGCTACTGCAGAGTATATTCTGGAAAAGACCATTGAATACTGCAAGACCCGTAATGTCTTTGGGCGTCCTGTAACGAAGTTTCAGCACAACACATTCAAGATTGTTGAGATGGCAACTGAGATCGAAATCGGAAGGGCCTTTCTCAATTCTTTGATCGAGGATTTTATTGAAGGGAAAGACATCGCCCTCAAAGTATCAATGGCCAAATGGTGGATATCGGAAATGGTCAATCGTATTGCATACCATTGCACACAGCTCCATGGGGCGTATGGCTACATGAAGGAGTACTTTGTTGCAAGGGCATCCGGGGATGTTCGTTATTCGACTATCGCTGCTGGTACCACAGAAATCATGAAAGTGATCATTGGAAGGATGATGGGTTTGTAGACGCACTGTTCGTCATACTATTGATATAACCGATATAGCCGTCTATAGTGTTCTTTACAAAAAAAAGTTCTCTTTGTTTGATATCATCATCGAGTTGATGATATGGCATAAAGAGTCGATCCGCTAAAAGAAGTTCTTTTATACAGTTATCTACAAGGGCATCCTTATTCGATTGCTGCTTCATCTGATCGGCGATTACGTCCTTCCATAAAAACATCTGTTCCTTATGCTTTAAAAGAATTTCTTCTGAGTCATTATGCATTCCAAAGTGCCCAAAGCAGATCTCTTTTTTGCCTTTCTTAAGAAGCTTATCCAGACTTTCCACTGCTTTTTCAAGATAGAATTTAGGAGGGGTAGCAGGTCTTTGGTATATGGCATCATTAACCATGTGGAATACCCCACCCACTTCTCCAGCGAATAGGTACTTGTCATAAAAATAGCTTACATGGTGTATTGCATGGCCTGGAGTACTTATCGCCTCAAATCCCTCTTCATGAAATTCGTTCGATGGAATTATTTTTTTTTCAAAGACAGGTTTCATTTCTCCATAGGCTATAGCTATTTTGCCTAGAGCCTTCTTTGTTGCCTCCCAGAGTTTTTCGGGGGCCAGTAAATGTTTGACTGCTCGCTCATGGCAAACTACTTTAGCTTCGGGGAAGTGCTCTGTAAGCTCACCAATGCCGCCTGCATGATCAATATGTATATGGGTTAGAAGGATAAAATCCACTCTATCTACACCCAGGTCATTCAAATATCCAATGAGCATATTTATTGAGGCAGATGGACCCACATCAACGATAAAGGTGCGTTCCCCTGTATATATCCAGGAGCCTATGAAGTTTCTAAACCCTTCAATCTCCTGTTTCAAGTCTATCAAATATAGATTTTGGCCCATCTTCAATCTATTCATAAAACCCTCTTTAATAAAGGCTAAACAGTTACGAAATCCTTTTTTTTATACCCTACAGTTTATATCCAATCTTTCTTAAAAAGTCTTTTCTTGCGGATTTGTCGGCATCCCCTTCTATCCCTTTGGATTTAAAGCCGTCAATCACACCCATTATCCCTCTTCCTTGCTCTGTCTCCATTACGATTACCTCAATCGGGTTGGCTGTGGCACAGTAAATGGAACAAACTTCCGGGCACATCTTAATTGCATTGAGAACATTAATCGGGAAGGCATCCTTCATGAGTATTGTAAAAGTATGACCACAATCAATATCGCTTGAAATCTCTACAGCCATTTTTTTGAATTCCTCATCGTTTCCCTCTGTCCTTATCAGACACGGACCGGATGCCTCTGAGAATGCGATCCCAAATCTGGCGGATGGCACTGTGCTCACCATTACTTCATACAGATCCTCTGTTGTTTTGATAAAATGGGTTTGCCCCAGCACCAGATTACACCCCTCTGGTATACTGATCTTAATATTCTTTAAATCCATTTTTTCCTCCAAAAAGCAAGAAATCCTATTCAATCCCCAAGGATTTCAAAAAATCGATCCCCCTTAAGAGGTCTTCTTTACTTACCTTGGGATGAACCTCCACGATTTTGATTGTATCCGGGTTAATGTACTTTTTAATCAGGTCAAAATTAAAATCTCCCGTGCCAGGGGCATGATGATCATCGTCCCCTTTAATGTCATGAATATGCATACCAAGAAGGTTTGGAGCATAGAATGAGAGGAGTTCTTTATGATCTAATATTCCAAATTTTTCTTGAAGGCTGGCATGGCCTACATCGTGCCAGTATCGGATTTGACCCCCCATAAATTCTTTTAATATAATTCCAATCTCTTCAAAATCTGGTATTTCATGAAAGTGACACCTGTTTTCAACTCCAATAAATACGTTCCGTTTCTCAGCCTCTTTATTCAGCTTATCCAGACTGAATAATACGGAATCCAGGTTTTTCTGCCGAGCCTCTTTTCTTAATACCAGCTGTTCCTCAATGAAACTTCTTCCCGCGGGAGAATCTATTTCTCCTCTTTTAAATAGGTCTACAAATACCTCCTTCTTTGCATCCATATCCACATGACCTACATGTAATATTACTGCATTTACTTCTAAATCATGGGCCAATTGAATCGTTTTTATTGCATACTTGATCGCACGTGCTCTCTCTTCTTTATCTACTGACGAAAACAAGAAGACATTTGCACTGGCCTTGTCTTGAGTTATGATATCGGGGGTAGGACAAAAATTATGGATACTCAATATTGGGACAGACCTCTTTTTAATTATTGGGATCATCTCTTTTAACATAAAAGAGGGTATCCTATACTCCAGTTCTAAGCCGTCTAACCCCAACATCAATAAAAGATCGAGCAGATCTCTACCACTTTTGGCCTCAGACGATTTCCAGCATGTTGATACCCCAAGCATGTTTCAGAATCCCCCTTGAAATTTACTTCTAATTCGTTCGCACTGAAAAATTCCCTTTTCGCTCTGCTAAAACGTTTTTTAGTATAAAAGAAAGAGCAGTATATGTCTATCTTTTTCCCTTATCAAATGGGTTGAAACCAATATCGTGAATATTAAAAAGCATTCATTCAAAAATTTGATTGCCGTTGAAGCTTGGCCAGTGCTTTCTGTTTCATAAGGCTAAAATAATACAAAAATTTGTAAGAGTTTAGCTTTTTGAAAAGAGTTGCAAGGAGCGGCAATCAAATTTTAATCCGTGTAAAACTCGCATCCGAGTGAGCATAAAGAAAGAACAGTATATCAACTATTCAATTCAGTAGTTCCATTATTAACTATTTCAGATATTAAATCTGAGGTTATCC
>JAUXFK010000090.1 GCA_030623035.1 Deltaproteobacteria bacterium
AGAACTTTCTTTTTGTGAGAATGAGTATAGGGAAAGTATCGTTGTGTGTCAATCACAAAATTCCCGCATGATGTTGTGGTTGATGAAATTCATTGGTCGCTAATGCCTCGGAAGGACCAGCTAATGAGTGTTCTTTGAGGGAAAAGGGGGACGTTGTTCAAAATAAGCAGTTGACATTCGGGAGATCTGGGGGACGTCCCGCAAATAATGCAAATAATAGCTGACATTGCCTATACAATGACTTACTTTTAAAATATGAAAACACTTAAGTGGCATACAGAAAAAAACGAATAAAAAAATCAACATTAGAATTTCAGAAAATGATCTATCTACTTTACAGAGAAAGGCTGCAAGAGAAGGTATTCCTTATCAAACCTTGATTGACAGTGTGCTACATAAATATGTAAGTGGATTTTTGAAAGAACCAATAAAGTAAAAGAAATGTAGAGGGCCATGGTATATCGCCACTTTAGGTGGAATAGGTCCAAGGTAATTCCCCACCCCAGGGTCAAGGTAATCCCCTCCAAACTGTTACCAAATCTCAAAAAGTTGGCCTTTATAATTAAAGTTTCAACCCAATGAACCGTCGCAGGCACACATTTTATGAGCCTGCGGCGGTAAATTCGGCAGCTTTGCTTTCAGTCAACCTGGGTTCGCCAAAACCGGCCTTTTCCTATTGCAATCGACCGATTGCCTATTATATAATTCCCATAGAATAAATCATTAAAGATTACAATGAACAAAGAGACTCGGTTCAACAACATTTTATCAATCATCCCACGGTGATATCAGCTCTGTTTGTCGATCCAGCCGGTGCCTGCGGCTATGCGGACGTTCTTAATATATAATGGTTATGTTCAAAATGACGAGACTTAGAATCACTTACTGTATCTTTCTATTGGTCATTTACCTGCCAATAACGGTATGTGCAGTTGACGAAAGACTGACTATCGAGGCAAAGATAAACGGCAAATACGTTCGTCTTGCGTTTGACACCGGGGCTCCGACACCTCTGATTCTCTTTACATCAACAGCAAAAAGGTTGCTCTTGAAAACGACAGAGAAAAACGGAACAACGTCAGCAGCTTTTGAACTCGAAATTACCGGAGATCAGTTTAAAAATGCGCAAGCCACATTAATAGATTTTTTGCCTTTTCAGGATATTGATGGGCTTATTGGATGGTCTGCTCTTCGCGGAAAAGTCTGGCGAGTACAGTGGGATGACATGTCATTGTCAACGATAGCCTCCGTACCTAAAGAAACACTATCATGGAAAGTCTTGAGAATTGACAACCAAGCCCCGATTGCTGCGGTATTCTTTCGTGAGGATAGAGAAGGAATAATATACTTAGACACAGGAAATCCAGGTGGCATTGCGCTCTCGAAGTCTCGCTGGAGCAAGTGGATAAAAGAAGAGCCAGACCTACCAACAACACTAAGATCCGGTTATCTGCCAGCGGCGGGAGGGATTTTCGTAACAGAACTACGCTGGTCGAACAATTTCCGGCTTGGTCCTTTAACAATCCCTCGTGTAATGGTCGAAAAGAACGTCTTTAGATGGCCCAAACTGGAGGCAGTTCTCGGTCTTGAAGCACTGAAACATTTTGAGATTGTATTTGATCTCAAGGAAAACAGAATCTACATGAAGGAGCGGCCCTATTCCCGGGTGAATTTTGAATACAATCGTCTGGGGGCAACATTTCCACCCGCTTCGCTAAAGTCTAACAGGCTTGTGGGTCACGTCCTTAAGGACAGCCCTGCATACAAGGCCGGCCTTCGCTCCGGGGATATCCTTCTCAAGGTAGACAGTATCGATATGACGCAATGGATGACTGATCCTACAATTTTGAAGAAAGATTTTTGGGCCGCTGTTGCAGGAACGAGATACAAACTTCAGATTGAGAGAAACGGCAGGAGGCAAATCATCACAGTCGTCTTAGTAGATATTTTAGACATTCCTGGCATTTAGGGAACGTCCCCTAATTCCTCTCTAATTCTCGCCAATTCTACTTAGACTGGATTATCGAAGGAATTGAGACATTCGGACACAGGTTTGTAATAGGGATTCAATAGCATCCTGAGTTTCTCTACAAGAGAGAAAAAGTATTTAAAATCTTTTTGAAGTCTTTGTACAGAGCTGCATGGACACTAGGTAATAAAAGGGGGAATGACACATGAAAAGAAGAAGACGAGATATCGAGCGTCGAGAATTCAAGAGATTGGAGATCTCTATTCCATTGTGTTTGAAACTTCTGGGAATATCCGGCTCTCCCGCATCCATCAATACGGAGATCATGAATATTTCCCCGGAGGGCATAATGATAGAACTGAATGTAACTTTAAAAGACGGGAGTCTTCTTGTTCAGGAAGGTGAGGAATGTATAAAATTGATTCCTTACTTGGTATTGAGTAAGAAGTTGGTAGAATTGGAGATGACAATACCCCAAAAAGTGGAAAAGATCAAAGCTACGGGAAGGCTCATATGGTATGACCTTGGCTCAATGGAGTCATCATATTACTTTCAGGCAGGAATCGTTCTGGAAGAGATGGAACATCAAGACAGAAAAGTGTGGAAAGAATTTGTAGAAAAAAATAGCTCAACATCCGCAGTGGTCCGGGCATCCAATATGAAAAAGTAGCGGATCCGCTTGCTTTAGGCACCCAGGTGACTCTGCTAGAAATCCGTGATCGCTGGAGCAAGGTGGATCTAGAAGGTTGCAACGATATTGAAGGTTGGGTTTACAACAAATACATCGAAATCGTATAGCATAGAGTATGATTCAGGTTATAAATGACTGAAGGATCAGAGCATGCGAACTATTGTCCAACCAGAAATGAGCAATTTTCTTCACGGTCAAGGAAAGGGAAGAGATTAAAATCTGAGCCAAACAAAGAGACTGGGCAAAATTGCTCATTTCTGGTTGGACAATAGTTAAGATATAATTTCTGTATTGTAATGCAGATAAAGGGCATCTTTCTTGATCTTGCTTAAAAGGGGTAATGGGAAAAGGGTGAGAACGCCTCCTATTATAAAAAGAAGGGGATATCCAAAATAGGACGCAAAATATCCGGCCATTACCGATGCACCTCCCATACCGGCTACCACAAAGCTTGCAAACAGGGTATAATGGGTTCCTCCTATTCTGGGGTCAACCACATCCATTATGAAAGCGAAAAAGGCCGTTGTAACCATACCCCCAAAGAGATGCTCAAGCGAATTTATGATTACGGCTGCGCTATAGCTAAACTCTGTACAGGACATTATTCCCAAGCAGATAAGCATGATTGCCTGGAGAAGTGAAAAATAAATAAGGGAACGGAGACGTCCCAGCCAGTTCACCAGAAGCCCTCCCAGTGCTGAGCCGACGAAACTAAACACCATGCCATAGGTACCAACGATGAAACCGATATCCCGGTTGGAAAATCCCTCATCAACGAGGAACACCTTGAACATACTCCCCCCAAACGACTCACCAAACTTATAAAATGTTATGAAAACGATTAAGGCGATTGCACCTTTAAGACGGAAAAACTCTCTTAAGTCCTGAAGTACATGTGTTTCAGCTTCTTCATCTTTAAATTCCCTCTTTAAGGGCTTATATGTCTGAGCATGGGGTTCTTTCATAAAAAGTGGAAGGAGTAAAGCAAACCAGATAAGACTACCCATCAAAAGAAATACCAGGTTAGTGCCCAATGCATTGCTGTAAGCAAGAAGTATCCCGCCTCCAAGGATCATCCCCAGCTTATAGCCGGCTACTTGAGCACTGTTTCCAACCCCTCTCTCTTCAGAAGTCAGGATATCGACAGCAAAGCCATCCACTGCTATATCCTGTGTGGCTGAAAAGAGGTTGAGAAGAAAGATGAAAAGGATAAAGAAAAAGAGGTGTCTTTCTAAATCAAAGGGCATACATATTATGACAGATAGCCCCATGAGAAACTGCATGGGGATTATCCAACTCCTTCGTCTGCCAACCCTTTGAAAATAATACTTATCCACAAGAGGTGACCACAGGAACTTAAGACTCCACGGAAGGGCAAGCACTCCGAGCCAGCCAATCTCTTCCAGAGAGACACCCTGTCTTCGAAGAACTATTGGAAGATAATGTACAAAAAACCCGAATGGAAGTCCCTGCGTGAAGTATAGGACGGTAAGGGTGAGCAGCTTCTTAGGATTGATGGGCATATTTACCCCAAAGGTCATCTCTTATACTATCTTGCATCCGATCACCCGGCTTTCTAATACAAAAATAGGCAAAAAACCCTAACCTATTGAAAACACGTCTTGAAATTATGCTTAAACCTACCACGGTATCCCCATTTTGTCAAAATATTTACCTTGAAACAACCCCCCTAATTTACTGTATAAATATAACTAAAGATTTGAGCCAATTTATCAGAAAGGTTTGACATAATCACTAAAAAGAATTCCCTGCCATGAAAGATTACGGAGAAGACAACAGGCATCATGAGATCATAGTCCTTGGAAACAAGATCGTCGGAGCTATTTTTCTTCCTATTGTTTTTTTGGTTCTCTTGATATGCAGAATTAATCCCTGTTATAATGCTGACGACTTCGTCGAGGGAAGAGGAAATCGTAAAAGGATACGAAAACGGGACCAATAGTTATGTTACAAAACCCATTGACTTTCGTGAGTTTGCTGATAGAATAAAGAATATACGGCTGTATTGGGTGCTTGTCAATACACTGCTCAGCATGATCGAATAATCCGACATAGAAATACAATTTAAGAATTGAGCTTAAAGGTTTTTTGAATCCTTCCCTTTTTATGATATGATAAACAAACAACAAAAGATTTCAATATAAAACCCCAAGGCACAGTACTTCATTAAAAACGCTTAAACTGCAAAGCATTTTCCATATAAAGATAAAGGTTACATACATGGAAGGAATACCCAAAGAAGACAAATGTATAAGGGTATTGATAGTTGAAGACAACCCGGATCATACAGAGCTGATGAAAAGGGCAATTCACAAACACAATAATAACTTTGAGATTGACAATACGGCTTTTGCAAAAGAGTGTCTGACCATGTTGGATAAAAAAGAGTATGAGGTCATACTTCTTGATTATACTCTGCCAATGACTGATGGTTTAGAGTTACTGAAAAAGATCAATGAAAGAGGCTATCTTATACCGGTTATCATGGTGACAGGGCAGGGTGACGAAAGAATAGCGGTTGAGGCAATGAAACTGGGTACATACGATTACATTACGAAATCCGGGGATTATCTGCTAACCCTTCCTTTTGTTATTGAAAATACGATAGAACAATTCAGCACCATTAGAGAAAAAAAGAGGTTAAATCAAGAGGTAAAAAAGACCAAAGAGTACCTGGAAAGCCTTTTAGAAAATGCAAACGATATTATCTACACCATCGACCTGGATGGCAGATTCACATATATTAACCAGAAGGTTGAAGAGTATGGGATAAAAAGAGAGAAGTTGATTGGGACGGATTTTTTTTCCTTCTTGCCCAAGAAACATTCAAAAAAGAAATTCAAAGACTCGATAGTAGATGGGACAACGCGATATTTTGAAACCACGTTTAAAGATGGTCACGGTGAAATAAGAAATGTGGTGATCTCTACCTTCCCTATAAAGGACGAATGTGAAAGAGTAAATGCTGTCTCCGGTATATCCAGGGATGTTACGGATACAAAACGAATGGAACAAAAACAGCATGAGATGGAGATAGAGCTTATGGAACAGCATAAACTATCTTCCATTGGAACCCTGGTTCAAGGAATAGCCCATAATATGAACTCGCCTCTGACAGGCATATCCGGAAGGGCACAGCTTCTCGAAAAGAGGCTGGAAAAACAAAGAGAAAAGCTATTGAGGTTATCTGAAGAAACAGGGATAAAAAAATTAAACGAAACAATAGAAGAATGTGGCAAGTTAATAAAAGACACCATTTCGATAGAAGAAAACGTGGACAGGTTGGCCGGGATAATTAAAAACATGATGTATAAAGGTTGGCAAGAACAGACAGAAGAGCTTCAGATGATTAATATAAACGATTTGATAAGAGAAGAGCTGGCCTTTTTGGAAGCGGATATGTTCTTTAAACATGATATAATAAAGACATGTAATTTTGATCAATCCATCCCACCCATTAAAGCGGTTTATGGCGATTTTAGCCATAGTTTCTTAAACTTCATCCGAAATGCCCTCGATGCTATGTACAATTCAGAAAAGAAAGAACTTATGGTATCTACAAAACTTGTAAAAAACCACATCCATATTATCATCAATGATACAGGTGCAGGCATAAAAAAAGAGGATATCCCAAGGATTTTTGATCCATTCTTCACAACCAAGCCTTCAAACTCCACTGATGGCTCCCCTAGCGGCATAGGATTGGGGCTACACAGTAGCTATATCCTATTAAAGAGATACAATGTAAAGATAGACGTAAAAAGTAAATCAGGGGATACCTCATTTGTCTTGAAGATTCCTTTTGAAAAACTAATGTAGCATTTTTAAAGAGCTTCTATTAAAACATCTAAGATACAACCAAGGTACAATACCAACTCTTGACGAGGATCCTGTATGGACAGATTAGATAGGGACATACTGAATCGGATACAGTCAAAATTCCCCATTAAATCGAGACCATTTAAGGTTCTGGCGGAGGAATTCAATATCTCTGAAACAGAGATGATCGGCAGGGTTAACCGCTTAAAAAACATGGCCTATATCCGTCGTATCGGTGCTTCCTTTGATTCAAGGAATCTGGGGTTTACAAGCACCCTTTGTGCAGCCCGAGTTCCCATAGAAGAAGTCGAAGACTTTGTTAAAGTACTATACTCATACCCTGGAATAACCCATAACTACAGAAGGACTCATGAATACAACATATGGTTCACATTCATTGCTGAATCTAAAGAGCAGCTAAAAGATTACATCGATGAAATATCAGAAAAAACAGGTATTAAAGATATACTAAACCTCCCTGCCAGGAAGGTATTTAAGGTAATAGTGGAGTTTGAAACATGACCAAAACAATATATATAACAACCCCAATATACTATGTAAACGCAGAACCCCATCTCGGACATGCCTATTCTACTGTTGTAGCGGATGTGCTCACCCGTTTTTACAGGCTTTTAGGATACGAAACCTATTTTGTTACAGGCACGGATGAGCACGGTGATAAGGTTGTACAGGCTGCTAAGGCTGCTTGTGAAACACCAAAGGAATATACTGACAGGATCAGCAGCCTCTTTCAAAATACATGGCCTGAGCTTGACATTTCCAATGACTATTTTATAAGGACAACAGATGAGAAACATAAAAACCTGCTTCAATACATTCTTCAAAAAATATACGATGCAGGCGATATCTACTTCGGCGAATATGGAGGGCACTATTGCTTTGGTTGCGAACGTTTCTACAATGAAAAAGAGCTTATAGATGGGAAATGCCCTGATCACAAGGTTGCCCCTCAATTTTTGAAAGAAGAAAACTACTTCTTCAAGATGAGTAAGTATCAAGACTGGTTAATAGAGCATATCCAGTCTCACCCCGGCTTTATCCGACCTGAGAGGTATCGTAACGAGGTACTGGCCTTCTTAAGGGACCCGCTTGAGGATCTCTGTATCTCTCGTCCCAAATCAAGATTGGAATGGGGGATAACCCTGCCTTTTGACAACAACTATGTTACATATGTCTGGTTTGATGCCCTATTCAACTACCTAACCGCTGTCGGCTATCCTGACTCTGCACTCTATTACAAATTCTGGCCATCCGTTCAACATCTGATAGCCAAGGACATATTGAAACCCCATGGTATTTATTGGCCAACGATGTTAAAGGCCTCCGGCATCGAAACATATCAACATTTAAACGTTCATGGTTATTGGAATATCGATGAAAGCAAAATGTCAAAAAGCCTTGGAAATATAGTAAAGCCTTTAACATTAAAGGACAAATATGGTGTTGATGCGTTCCGGTATTTTCTATTGCGGGAGATGGTCTTTGGTCTGGATGCCAATTTCAGTGAGAGTGCTCTGATAAATCGCTTAAACTCTGACCTGGCAAATGACCTTGGAAATCTGGTCAGTCGTAGTCTTACAATGGCCATTAAGTACTTCAATGGGGTTGTTCAAAAGCCCGAGGAGGCTTTAGAGATCGATAAAAAGCTTCAAGAAGACGCTTTAAAGGCTGTTCAGGAAGTAACCGCTCAGATGCAAGAACTGGCTTTTAACAAGGCATTAATTGCGATATGGGGATTTATCTCTTCTATAAACAAATATATTGACGAGACCTCTCCCTGGTCACTGTCAAAGAAAGAAGACCAAAGGAAAAGGTTGGGAACTGTCTTATATAATATCATTGAAGCCTTAAGGATCATTACTGTTCTCATTTTTCCATTTATGCCGAATACTGCGAAGAAGATATGGGTAGCTTTGGGCATAAAAGAAGATTTATGCGCTCAGAGGTTGAAGAATATAAATGAGTGGGGAAGCATAAAAGAAGGCACCATGGTTTCAAAGATTGTACCGATCTTTCCCAGGGTAAAACAGTAAAGTGAACGAATCTGTATATACATCTTTCAAGTTTGAAACGGGTAATGAAATTGTTGAACAAAAACAGCCCGGACTTACCTTTACGTATATATCCGGACATTTATCTCCGGTAAAAAAAAGGCAGATATCTCTAAAAGAGAAGAGATATCTTTCAAAAAGGCTGAGGTACAAAAAAGACCCCAATGGTGGGATGGGCGGATTCAAGAGTGCAACCATTATTGGTGTAAGCGGGGCAATGGGAAGCGAAATACTCAAGCGGTTGCTGGATGATCAGGCATTACCGGATTGTGAAAAGATTCAGTTGTTTGGCAGACCGAAAGAAGGTTGCTCAGGGAAGAACAAAAATTATTATAACGCGATAATAGAGAAGATAAGAGATGGAATGGGCGGGATACTACCGCGAATCGAACTGATAGATTCTTATAATAGAGTAGACGGAGAGCTACTCATAATGTGTGCTGGAAAGACCATATCAAAAGATATGGATAATATCTCTGACAGGACAACTTTAAAAAATGAAAATCGGGTTATCTTTGAAAATTGTGCGCGCTCAATCAAAGAAAATCCTTTCTGCTCTCCAGAGCTGGTAGTGTTGATAAGCAACCCAAATGAACTCAGTACCTCGATATTTTCGAAATATTTTAAAAGAGTCGTTGCCATTGGTCCTGTTTTGGATTCCCTGAGGTTCCAAAGGGAGATAAGAGACGATCTGAATTTATCAGCCGAGACCATTATTGACTGCCTGGTTGGTGGTAATCATGAACTAAAAGGTATGGTACCATTAAAGAGTATGCTTCGAATAGATGGAAAAGAGCCTTCCGAACAACAATGGGGAGAAATCTTTCCTGTCTCTGAAGAGGATCATGACGAAAACGAAGTATACAAAATAGCTTTTCAGATGGTTAAAAATAGAGACGAGGGGGTCTTCAAATATATCAACAGCCATTCTATCACCATAAGGCTGGCTGTAAAACCGCTTATTGAGTACTATTGTGGAGGAAGAGCGGACTTCCCGCTAGGGATTGCCACAATAAGCGTTTTAAAGGCCTTACAGGGTAAGGTACGTACCCTTGCAACATTGACCAAAAAGACCCGAATAGGAAAAGAAGAGGTATGCATTGGCGTGCCTCTTTTTTTAAGTAAAGAAGGCATAGAAGAGATAGAGCTTGATTCTATAGAAAATTTTAAAGGCTTTAAGGATGATGAAGGGTTAAATATAGCGATCGAGGTTTTTAAAAGCAAATACGACATGTCAAATTTTTTGTAATTGTTTAGCCGTCTTAATGAGCTAACGAGATTTTATATTTATACGAAAGTTAAAAGAAGGCTTTATCAACAATAAAAAAGGAGAGCGAAATGGAAATTTCCAAAGACACTTTGAAGGGCATATATACGACAAATTCTGCGGGGCTAATAGCCTATATTATGGCTGTAGAAGGGAAGATCGGAATAGAAGAGGCCTTAAGGATTCATGCCAGACTCCATGCCAGTATGGCCGAAATGGTTGAACATAACTTGTCTAACCTGGGTATAGACGGGAAGGATGCCCGTGCCGGCATGGCTTTAATTGATGCAATCATGGAAGAGCACTACCCTGGAATCAACGAGATGATGGAACGGGAGAGGACTGAGGATACCCCAAAAAAGGTAGTGTCAAGGCATAAAGGGTGGTGTCCCACTTTGGCAGCATGCGAAATGCTGGGGATATCTCCGAAGGATTTCTGCCCCATACCCCATGAGGAGGGTCTTTCCCCATTAGTCCAGGTTATAAACCCAAAACTGCAAGTGAAATTGGGTAAGATCAGACCGGAAGCCGAATATTGTGAGTTGATAGTTGAATTAAACGATTAAAGGTAACTATTCAGCCACAGATTCACACAGATGAACACAGACAGTTGTAAACGAAAAGGTAATTGTTGAACTAAAAGCAGTTCGTAGCATTGACGCTGCGCATGAAGCTCAATTAATCAATTACTTGAAGGCAATAAATA
>JAUXFK010000012.1 GCA_030623035.1 Deltaproteobacteria bacterium
AACAACCGGCGGGCAAATGGCTCCCACAACACTGCTCAATCAGGTAACAACAACCACGCCGGAGGGAAGGAATCCCAAGGCCCATGGCTACCCCATTCACATCCCGGAAATGCTGGCCACGATTAAAGGAGTTGCGTACAGCGCCCGTAGTGCGCTAAACAACTTTGCCAATTACCAGCGCACTAAGAAGTATGTAAAGGCAGCGTTTCAAAAGCAGATAGATGGGGTTGGACTGAGTTTTGTAGAGGTATTAACAACCTGTCCGGTTAACTGGCGTATGGAACCATTGAAGGCAATGAAATGGATGGGAGAAGAAGTCATAGCCGAGTATCCCCTGGGTGAATTTAAGAATGTAGACTCTATAGAATGAAAACAGGAAATCGGTTTTTTAGGAGGAAATATGGAGCACAAACAAAATGGTAAAGGAGAATTACTCATAGCCGGAGTCGGAGGATGGGGTATTGTAACTTTAGGAGATATGCTGGCCAAAGCTGCCCTCAAAGAATATGAAAATGTTGCATGGTTTCCAAGTTATGCAACGATGATGCGCGGGGGTGATAGCGAGTGCTGTGTCATGTTTTCCCATGAAAGGATATCATCGCCGGTAATATACAAAAGCCTCGGTGTAATGATCCTGGGGGCATTGAGAATCGATACGTTTAAAGACAGAGTGAAACCAGGTGGACTGATGTTGATAGAGACAACCGGTATAACCGAAGAAAATAAGGTAAAAAAAGACGACGCAGATGTCAGGTATGTTGCCGCAATGGATACGGCAACAAAACTGGGCAGCATAAGGAACGCCAATCTGGTTATGCTGGGTGCCTATGTGGGTGCAACAGGATTGATAACAAAAGAGTCCATCCTTAATGAGATCTCTCTCAGATTCGCCAAAAAAGGAGGCGATAAGGTCATTTCAGCTTGCAAAGAGGCCTTTAATGCAGGGTTGGAACTCGTATAATAAGATTAAGCAGGAAGGCGGTTTTTTTAAAAACCGCCTTCCTGTTATTAAGATCAAGACGATGTCGAATCCTCTTGTTCCGGGCTTTCAATCTCCTCTTTTTTAATCCGTACCTTTCCGATCGATCGATCTTCAACTGTAGATATCTTGATCTTATATGAGCTTACAGTCAACTCCTCACCCTCTTCTGGAATCCTTTCCATTTCCTTCAAGATAAGGGCTCCCAGTGTAGGATTATCCTCTTCCGGCAAACTGATATTAAGTAATCTATTAATATCCCTAATCTTCACGTTACTATCAATAAGGATTGAACCGTCCTTTTGTATAACATAGGGACTCTTTATCAGATCAGTCTCATCATAGATTTCACCTATAATCTCTTCGATGATGTCTTCCATGGCCACGATTCCCCTAATATCCCCGTATTCGTTAACCACAAAGGCCATGTGAACCCTCTCTTTCTGGAAATCCAAAAGCTGGGTGTAAATGATTTTTGTCTCAGGTACAAAGAGGGGTTGGTGGAGTATGCCTTTAATTGCAAAATCAGGTTTATTTTTAGTCTTAAAAAAATCCTTGACATGAACATAGCCAAGCATGTTATTTATTTCACTGTCATAAACCGGATATCGAGAGAATGCATTCTCTGTAATTACCTTTTCTATTTCATCTAATCCCATACCTATCTCAACAGAAACAACGTCTTTTATAGGAACCATCACATCTTCAACAGTCAAATCCGTCAAATCAAAGATGCCCGCAAGCATCCTTCCTTTTTTCGGTTCAAATGCCCCTTCTTCCTCTCCCGCCTCTATTATCGATTCAATCTCCTCTTCAGTTATAGGAGACCAGCGAGATTTTCCCCTCTGCCCAGTGCTAAGCAATATTATACGCGAGATCTTTGAGGTAACCCAGACAATCGGTGAAAAAACAAGCATGAAAAAACGGACGGGATATATAGCCACTAAAGAAAATTTCAATGCATTATAAGCCGCATATGTCTTAGGAGTAATCTCGGAGAAGATTAAAAACAGAAAAGTCATGACTACGGCTGCAATTAACATCCCTTCTTTTCCAAAAAAAGAAATGGCAATACCTGTAGCCAATGCTGTACCTGCGACATTGGCTATATTACTCCCTACCAAAATAGTCCCAATGAGTTGGTCCGGCTCCTTCAATATTTTTTCAATCCCTTCCCCTATAACCGGATTATCTTTGCTTAGCTGTTTTACCCGTAATTTACCCAATGATAGAAAGGCAGTTTCTGCGCCAGAAAAAAACGCCGCACAGACAAGAAAAAAAACAACCAAAAGATACATTAATAAATCATGGGCACTTTCCATTTAACCTCCCCTTTGCTTTTTCAGCACTGCTTATTGTCAGTGCCATAAAAAAGGCACCCCTCTTTGCATGGTTTAATAAAGGTATTACCATCCTTAATTCAAGAGACTTATGGCTAAACATTTAAGGCATGCTTAGCCATAATTAGTTCACGGCTACTTCAAGAAACCCTTCTATCATATCCTTCCCAGTATTTTTCTCTCAGTTCTTTCTTCAAAACCTTGCCAATAGGATTTCTCGGCAAAGAATCTGCAAACTCAACGGACTTGGGTTTCTTATAACTCGCCATATTCTCCTTGCAAAAATCAATGATATCCTGTTCGGAAGCCTTATGCCCCTCTTTCAATACCACAAACGCCTTTACTGTCTCCCCCCATTGCGCATCAGGAACTCCTATTACCGCTGCATCTAATACAGAGGGGTGAGTATAGAGAACCTCCTCGACCTCTCGCGGGTAGATATTCTCACCTCCACTTATGATCATATCCTTCTTCCTGTCAACGATAAATATATACCCTTCTTCATCGATTGTTGCAATATCACCGGTATGCAGCCAACCGTCTCTGATGGCCTCTTCCGTCTCTCTTGGAAGCTTCCAGTACCCTTTCATCACGTTATCGCCCCTTACAATGATTTCCCCTACTTTACCCGGTTCTACATCAATAGCCTGTTTATTTACCACCCTTGCCTCCACATTAAATATCTCTTTACCACAGGAAGCAAGTCTCTTCGTATTTACCCCAGGCCCCTCTACTATATGATCTTCAGGCCTGAGGATGGACACTCCGGGGCTTGCCTCTGTAAGGCCGTACGACTGATATATATCACACTTAAATGTCTCTATCGTCTTTTTAACCAGGGTAACCGGCATGGGAGAAGCCCCGTAGGCAAATATCCTTAAACTGCTGAAATTATAATTCCCTGGATGCTTTTCCATGTGCTGCAATAAAAAGTTAATCATTGCAGGAACACCACCGGTAACGGTAACCTTCTCTTTCTCAATAGCATCCAGAAAAGACCCGGGGTCAAAACTTCTTTGTATAACGAGTGTACCCCCTATGTACAGGGTTATCAGGGCATATTCAGCACCTGTGTGAAAGTAGGGAATGCTACTCAGGAATATATCGTCTTTGTCTAATTTAAAATCAATGATCCTTGACATATACATTGAGATCAAGTTTTTGTGGGTCAGCATAACCCCTTTTGGCTTTCCCGTAGTGCCGCTGGTATACATCTGGACGGCTATCTCATCATCATCTATCCTTATCTGTGGAACTTCAATGGGAAACTCTGCAATGAGTCCTTCATAAGCATCCATACCTGAAATAGCCCCATCAATACAGAAGAAGTATCTCACGGTCTTTAAATCCGGTTTGATAGAGTTTATTACTTCCAAAAACTCTCTGTTTATTATCATCACCTTAATTTCTGCATCATTTATTATGTATTCCAACTCTTTTCCTGCCAACCTGCAGTTTAAAGGTACAAATACCGCCCCTATCTTGGGTACGGCAGTATAAAGCTCTATATATTGGGGGCATGGATGCTCTAAAAGACCAACCCTATCTCCCTTTCGAATCCCCTTTGATATTAGTCCATTTGCAAGCCTCTTTGCCCTGTATTCAATCTCTTTGTAAGAGAGTCTCTTTTCCTCAAAAACAACTGCAGTTTTATCCGGATATAGCTTGGCACTTCTCCTCAGAATATCCCCAAGCAGCATCTCGATCCTCCCTTTCTTTTAACAGGGTTTCTAAATGAAGGTATCCAGGGTCCATTCACCAAAGACATCCCTTAGAACATCACACTGTTCCTGAAGGGATGCATACTCCTTTGCCAGTTGAATAAAAAGGGGCATCAGATTTTCCTCTTCTTTTTTCGCAGCCTTCTCCAGTTCCAAGAGGAGCCTCTTTACTTCACGGTTGTTTCTATTACGCTTCACTTCAGCCAGATTCGCTTTCTGGAACTCTTCTGCCCTCTGCCTCCTCTCCGGCAAATAAGGATGCTCAACTATCTTACTTGTAGTAACATCCAGTTCATGCTCCCCCATAAAGCAATTCACGCCTACAATCAAATCTTCCCCTCTTTCAATCCTGGACTGGCGTTCAGCTGCACTCCTTGCAATCTCACGCTGCATATAGCCCATCTCTATAGCAGATACAGCACCACCCATCTCTTGTATCTTTTCAAGCTCTCTTTCAACAGCATCCTCTATCTCATCGGTCAGAGACTCAATGTAGTATGAACCTGCCATGGGGTCTGAAACCTCACATAATTTTGCCTCGTACATCAATATCCTCATCGCATCTTCAGCAAGCTGCCTTGCCTCTAAACTCCACCCTAAACCGAGGGGCTCATCATACGGAGGGAAAACACCCGGGGCGCCGCTTGAAAGAGCACCGGCTATTGCCCCAACAATAGTACGGGTAAGGTTGTTAAGAGCACGCTGCTTAGTCGTACTGCTGCAACCGACATGGGCTGTACCAGGAGAACGAATCCTCATACTGTTTTTATTCGTTGCTCCAAACCTCTCCTTTAAAATCCTGGCCCACATCCGACGAGATGCCCTGTGAAAGGCGATCTCCTTGAAGAACTCCATGCTGCCGCCAAAACCGTTAAAAGTAAACTTAGGCGCAAAAGAATCAATACCAAGTCCTGCATTTACCCCCTCTTGCAAATAAGCAATACCATTCGCCATACTAAAGGCCAGATCTTGTACCCTCGTAGCCCCGCCTTCGCGAATATGAACACCTCCGATACTCGTTATGTTAAGATTAGGGAGATTCTCAGTAAAGAACACCAGGCTGTCTCTGAACATCCTCATTGAAGGTCTTGGCGGAAATATATAAGTACCTCTTGATATGAACTCCTTTAAGATGTCATTCTGGGGTGTCCCCCTTAGTTTGTCCATAGTGATACCCCGTTTTTCAGCAAGGGCAATATACATTGCAACCAGGATATTTGCCGGGGCGTTTATAGTCATGTTTGTTGAGATAGAATCCAGATCCCTTTCCCCTGTAAACGCCTCAAAGATAACCTCAAAGTCCCTCAATGTATCGATTGCCACACCGACTTTACCCACCTCACCTTCAACCAGTTCATTGTCGGAATCGTATCCACATTGAGTAGGAAGATCCAATGCAAAGTTAGGGCCACCGGAAAAACCCAGATCCTGCATCTGTTTATAATAGTCCCTTGTATCCTCTGCAGAGCCATATCCTGAATATAGCCCTGCCCTCTTAAGACCCACAGGCTGAGCCCCCCTGTAGACCGGGGGAACAAGACGCACAGGATAAGTCGCGGCTGTGTATGGATATTGACCGGGAAACCCAACATCCTCTAGAAAGTTAAAATCCTCTCTTCTATCTAAAGGAGTATAAAACTCTGTTGGATTCTTATCCATCATAAATCTCTTGGCTGTTGGGGTGAGCGCATTCTCTTCCCATTCTCCTTTTTTCTTTCTTATTTCATCCAACGACTCTCTGTTTTTCATAATAAACATGCCTCCTTCTATGTTAAATTAAATTCGCGCCTTTCTTTACACCTTTATTTGTCCTCGCAGGTCCTGAATCGCTCTCTTATAATCGTTCGCAGAAAATACAGCCGTTCCAGTAACAAAGACATTTGCACCGGCTTTTGCAACCTGTGCTATGTTGTCCTGGCTAATCCCCCCATCGGCCTCTATGTCTATTTGAAGACCCCTTTCATCTATCATCTTTCGCAACTTTTGTACTTTGTTAATCAATCCGGAAATAAACTTCTGCCCTTTGAAGCCGGGATTGACCATCAATAAAGTCACCATGTCTATATCCTCTATAATACCCTCAAGAACAGATAAAGGAGTGGCCGGGTTAAGGCATACCCCTGCTTTGCATCCTCCCTTTTTTATACACTGTATTGTATAATGCAAATGGCTGCATACCTCAACGGATACAACCATTATATCCGCACCAGCCTCTGAAAACGGCTCGATGAATCCGTCCGGATTATCAATCATAAGGTGTACATCTAAGGGGAGCTTTGTAATGCTTCGTATTGCAGACACAAAAACAGGGCCAAGGGTTATCATAGGAGCAAAATGTCCGTCCATTACGTCAATATGGAGCCAATCAGCGCCACCCTCCTCCACTTTTTTAATCTCCTCTGCCAGCCTGGTTAAGTCTGCTGACAGAATAGACGGGGCAAGCTTTTTATTAGACATGATTTCTAATCCTCTCCTTATCCAAAATCATTAAATCTATCTTCCTCAATCTCCACCGGGGAGATTGATATCCCTTCTCTTTCCAACCTTTATTTGCATGGGGGAGCAAATATGCTCTTTACCGCCTTCCCAATTATCTCTGCATCCCCTTTTTGAAGAGTTCGTACATCCAACAAAACCTGGTCATCATCTATCCTCGAGATAACAGGTGGATTGTACCTCCTCAACCTCTCCTCCAGATTATCAACAGATATATAGACCGGTTTGATAGCTATTACCTTAGTAGGTAAGTCCTGCAAAGGAAGCGCCCCCCCACCTGCCCTGGATATATCATCCTTTATCTCAACATGGAAGCTATTATTTGTCTTATCCCTTAACCGACGATACAGGCTTTTTGCCCTCTTTTCAATCTCTACCAAAGGCAGGGTCAACATCCGAAGGGTGGGTATCCTTTCAACTACAGACTCTCCTTCCATATAGAGATGAAGGGTACTCTCCAAAGCAGCGAGTGTGAGTTTGTCTATTCTAAGGGCTCGGTTAATTGGATTCTTCCTAATCCTTTCGATTATCTTTTCTTTCCCAAGGATTATTCCTGCCTGTGGACCTCCCAGAAGTTTATCTCCACTAAAAGTAACAACGTCAACACCTGACTGAATTGCCTCTTGGACAGTCGGTTCTCTCGTCAAACCAAACTTCCCCAGCTCTATAAAACAACCGCTACCAAGGTCCTCCATTACCGGCAGAGAATACTCTCTTCCCAGGTCCACCAGTTCTTCCAGTTTAACCTCAGATGTAAACCCGATGATTTGAAAATTACTCGTATGGACTTTTAAAAGCAAGGCCGTTTGATCATTTATCGCTCTTTTGTAGTCTATCAAATGGGTCTTATTGGTTGTGCCAACCTCTATTAGTTTAGCGCCGCTTTCTCTCATCACATCGGGTATTCTAAAAGACCCTCCGATCTCTACCAACTGGCCTCTAGAAACGATAACCTCCAGATTACTTGCTATGGAATTGAGCGCTATTAGGACAGCTCCGGCATTGTTGTTCACTACCAATGCTGCCTCAGCACCTGTCAGCTCGCATAGAATATCCTCTACATGAGTGTATCGGGAACCTCTTTTGCCTTGTTCCAGATTATATTCAAGATTGGAAAAACTCGAGGCAATCTTTTCCATATTTTTCAAGATTTCGTGGTTTAACAAAGACCTCCCCAAATTGGTATGCACAATAATCCCTGTAGCATTAATCACCCTCTTTAAACTCATCTGCCCACAAGCAGATATCCTCTCTGATATCTTTTTGGAAAAGCACTCCAGATTTAAACAATCATCGGATAATAAATTGCGATCACAAGAGAGTATCACTTTTCTTTCTTCTTCCACTACCTGTTGGGTCATCTTAACTACCAGCCAGCGAGGATATTCTCCAAGGAGATTTACTACTCGTTCATGTTGCAATATCTTATCAACAGAGGGCAGCAGCCTTAAAAAACGCTGCCGATCTTTCTCTTCCATATAACCCCCAAGATGGTAACTGTTTAGCCGAATAATGATTTGGATGGTCTTTGACGAACATATTTGAATTATTTTGTTAAAGATTCAAAGAGAGCGAAGCTAAAAATTGAAAATTGTTTGAGGGAGCTTGCGATAGAGTTATTTGCAATTTAGCGTAGTGCCCATCAGATAGTCAGCCCATGAATACTGCCAAATCCGTTCCATCTCAAGATAAAGTTAATAGCTAAAAGAATCAATAAAACGATAATAATTATAAAATCATCACTTTGATACCCTATTGTAAAATAGAATGTCCGCTTTTTCGAGCTACCAAAACCCTTTGATTCCAAAGCCATTGCGAGTTGATTTGTACTTCGAATAGAAGTAAGAAATATAGGAACCAAAAGGGGTATATGATTTTTAAAGCGGACGAATATATTCCCGGCTTCCAAATTGAGCCCTCTGGATTTTTGGGCATCATTAATCGTTGCTCCTGCCCCAATAAAAGTAGGAACCAAACGAAGAGCAGTGGAGAAAGCAAAACTCATTGTGTAGGGCATTCTAAGGCGAATCAGCCCCATGAAAATCTCTTCGTTTCTGGTTGTGGAAAGAAAGATTATCCCCGCTATAATCATACTATCGATCTTTAATGCTGTAGAAATACCATAAAGCAATGATTCATAACTCATCCTCCAGAACAGATATGTCTCCCCTTTTGCAAAGAATGACCAGACCACAATGGAGAATATCCCTATAACAATCAGCAACCACCGGATTTTTTTAAGATTAGAAAGGGATTTCGAAGCCCAGGCGTGAATTAATATTAAAGCGGTTATGATTAAGACGTACAAGGGATGCTTATAGAGAATGGTAAGGACAAAGCTTCCCATCAATACAAACAACTTTGTCCTTGGATCGAGCCGATGGAAAATCGTATTTTTGTCCTGATATAGATACAGGTTCATTGATCTCTTTTCTTTTCGATGCAGCTCTTAAACTCTTCGATTGACAGGGTAGTATAACCTAACATGTTTCCTAAACTGACGATTGCCGGCGTTTTGAGAAAAAGAGCCCTTAACTCCTCTTCTTTTGAGAAGACCTCTCTCGTAGGTCCATCCAGTATTACCCTCCCCTCTCCCATCACGACTACTCTTTTTGCATATTCAGCAACCACCCACATCGTATGAGTAACAATGATGATGGTATGCCCGGCCTGGTTCAACTTCTTTATCAGCCTCATCATTCCTCTCAGTTCTTTATAATCAAGCCCTGTTGTGGGTTCATCCAGGATAATTACTCGGGGTTTGGTTGCCAGTACAGATGCGACTGCAATCCTCTGGCGTTGACCCTTGGTCAAAACAAATGGATCTTCATCCTCAAGGTCCATCAACCCGACAGCATAAAGGGCATCCTCAACCATACGTTTTGCCTTATGTTCAGAAACCCCCTTTAACTTCAGTCCAAATGCAACCTCATCAGCTACACTTTGTGCAAATATTTGATGATCAGGGTTTTGAAAGACATATCCTACATCTCTGCTGAGACTATAAATATCCTCTTCCTTCGTGTTCTTCTTATTTATATAAACATCGCCTGATGTAGGCATTAATAATCCATTTAGATGCTTAACCAACGTTGTTTTTCCGCTTCCGTTCTGACCTACAACTGCGACAAATTCACCTTCTCGAATCGAAAGGTTAACCTCTTTTAAAACATGCTGTTTCCCCTCATATGCATGGCTAAGATTCTGTATGTCTATTATAATCTTACCCAGGTCCTCTATCTTCTTTTCGTCTTCTATCAAAAGTCCATGATATTCAGCCGATGATATTGACCAATGATTCTCTCTAATAATTCCCAATGCCTCTTTGAGGGTCAAAGGGAGTTCCGGAAACCCTAAATCATAAAACAGCTCCGTCACCTGCAATGGCATAATACCGAGACTCTTTAATAAGGATACCTTTTTTAAAATGTCATGCGCAGGGCCAATGCTTTTAATACGACCCTTATCCATCAGGACAATGCGATCCGAATTGAGAATCTCTTCTGTTTCATGTTCTACGACAATTATTGTTTGAATCTCTAAATTGTGGAGTTCTTTTGTAATGGCAAATATTTCCCTTTTGCCTACTGGATCTAAATCAGTCGTCGGCTCATCTAAACAGAGAATCTTCGGGTTTAAAGAGAGTACCGAAGCGATAGCCAACCGCTGCTTCTGACCTCCTGAAAGGGTTGCCGGCTGTCTTTCTTCAAACCCATTGAGTCTTACAAACCTCAGGGACTCATCCACTCTTCTTTTAATCTCTTCACGGGGCAAACCCAGGTTTTCTGGTCCAAAGGCAGCCTCCAATTCTACATTTGTAGAGAACAACTGGGCATCAAAATCCTGAAAGACCAACCCGATAATTGAGGCAAATTCTTTTGCCTTTTGCTCCTTTGTGTTTATTCCATCTACCGTTATCTCTCCTTTGAGATCCCCCTTGATTAGATGGGGTATTAAACCATTGAGAGTAGAACAAAGAGTGGATTTTCCTGACCCTCCTGGCCCCATAATAACGATCACTTCGCCTGAATCAATTTCCAGGTTTATACCATCCAATGCCTTTAATTCACTGTCTTTATAACTGAAGTTTACATCACAAAGAGAAACAATACCACCCATTTTCAGCCCAGGCCTTCCCAGAAATCAAAGTTCTTTGACAACCTCTTTTCTTCTCTCATCTATAGCATCTATCAGTTCGTTATAGGATTTCTCGAAGGCTTTAACTCCCTCATCTAACAGCTCTTCATATATCATTTTCAGATCAACACCTGCAGCTTCAACCATTTCAAGTATACTGGATGATTTCTCCATATCTTCTTCTAAAGCAGATATCAGGACACCATGGTCACGGAATGCATCGATCGTTGCTGGAGGGAGGGTATTTACTGTATTGGACCCAATTAAAGAATCTACATATTTTACATCGCTATAAGTTGGGTCCTTTGTGCCTGTACTTGCCCAAAGGGGACGTTGGACCTTAGCCCCTTTCTCAATCAGGTTTTGAAAGGAAGGACATAAAAACATCTCTTTAAACTTTCCATAAACGACCCGAACAACTTCAACGGCTGTTTTGCCCCTTAGTTTCGCAAGACTATCTCTAAGATTCGAACTGCCTGCCTCTTTTATAAGGGTATCGATCCGTTTATCGACTTTTGAATCAATCCTGCTCACGAAAAAGCTGGCTACAGAACTCATGTTTTTAAAAGATTCTCCCTTTTTCTCCCTCTGTTCCAACCCTTTGATATAAGCCAGTGCAACCTCTTCATACTGCTCTGGAGAGAAAAGCAGTGTAACGTTTATGTTAAACCCCTCATAAGTGAGTTCTTGAACAACAGGAAGGCCATCCTTTGTCCCGGGGACCTTTACCATCAGGTTAGGAAAATCTATCACATTAAACAGCCTCTTCGCCTCTTTGATACTTTCTTTTGTGTCATAGGCAATCCTCGGATCCAATTCAATTGAAACGAATCCATCATTCCCCATGGTACGATTGTATACCTCCATCATTATCTTACAGGCTTTCTTAATATCATCAGTTGTTATTATATCATATATCTCTAGTGCTTTCTTCCCCTTAAGGGAAAGTTCTTTGATCTGTCCCTCGTATTCCTTGCCTTTTGTAATGGACTTCATAAATATAGTTGGGTTTGAAGTCAGTCCTGATATCCCATCTTTATCGACCAGACGCTTTAAACTTCCATCTGTTAGATCACTCCTTTTGATATTGTCTAACCAGAGACTCTGCCCAAAATCTCTTAGCCTCATTGTCTTGTTAGTATTCATAAGCCCATCTCTCCTTTATTCCGAATTCTTAAGAACCCCCCCCAATAATCCGAAGAAATGCTTTATAGCTTTCCTTTGGATCCTTTTGTAATAGGATACGGCTTCCAACACATGCATAGTCTATCCCTTTCTCCTTTATTTCTAAAATATTATCAAGGCTTACTCCGCCGTCTATTCCAACAAGGGCGGATGGGAATCGATCTCGAAACCGACTTATCTCATCAAGGACCTCATATATAAAAGGACTACCATAGTAACCTGGATTAACCGATAAGAACAGAAAAGAGTCAACCTGAGATACCAAAAACTCAAAATCTGCGATAGAGGTTTCCGGATTAATGGCCAAACCCACTTCCATATCTAAATCCCTGATATTTGAGATAACCTCCACTGGTTCCGGGGCTGCCTCAAAATGGAAGATAACCTTTTTCGTGCCTATGGACTTCAAAGTAACGAGAGGCTTATTCAGGTCTTGTACCATTAGATGCGCTTCAATATTCAAGGATAATTTCAGTCCATCTATGGCATCGAAAGACACACTTTTAGAAGGAACAAATTTCCCATCCATAAAATCGATTTGGGCATAATCTGTAAAGCTCTTTGCGATATCCAACATCCTATTTAAGTCATCGATATTTTCGGTTAAAATAGCAGGGACAACCCTCATTATTATTGTTTCTCCTTCCTGTAGATTTTATCTATGCTCCCCAATCAATGAAATAGAAAGCAATCGCCAAGCTTCAACGGCAATCAAAAATGACAAATGTCAAAAATACTGGCAGTGCAAGGTATTTTGAACTTTGGCATTCATTTGACATTTGAGCTTTGGCATTTGAATTTTAGTAACAGTTTAGCTTTTTTAAATTTTAGTTGCTAAGGCGGTGGTCATATTTTAGTGAAACGGAGTACTGGGTATTATGTTCACGAAAATACGTTTGACGAGTCGAATGGTTTTTGTTACTATTTCATAATAGCATACCATAAACTCTGATAAAATCAATAAAACTTATTCAATTGGCAGCCCGTATGTTTAATATACTCATCTTAAACGCGAAAATATTTGATGGCACAGGTGCATCATCCTATCATGGTCATATTGGGATAAAAGGTGATAGGATTTTGAAGATAGGTACAGATACTCAATTCAATGCAAATCGGACTATTGATGCCGAAGGTATGGTTGTATGCCCCGGATTTGTTGATATACATGGTCATTCCGACTATTTCCTCCTGGTAAACCCTAAGGCGGAAAGCAAAGTTCGTCAGGGGGTAACAACAGAAATCGGGGGAAACTGCGGGTACGCAGCAGCCCCTATCTTTGGAGAAGAGGCCAATGAAAGAAAGGCCGAATACCAAAAACAGTTCTCTTTGGATTTAAACTGGCATACGATTAAAGAATACAGCGATTTACTGGAGAATATCGGCATATCTATCAACTTTGCACCTCTAATGGGTCACAATACCATCCGTGCCTCAGTAATGGGCAAGGACAATAGAGAGCCAGGTCAAAAAGAATTAGAGGAGATGTGTTCTGCCATAGAAAATGGTATGAGAGAAGGTGCATTCGGGATGTCAACCGGTCTCATATATCCTCCGGCTTGTTTCTCCGATACAAAGGAGTTAATCGTCTTAAATAGGGTGGTAAAAAGGTTCAATGGAATATTTACGGCTCATATAAGAAACGAAGATGACTTTGTAATTGAGGCAATAAAAGAAGTGGTCAACATCGCAAAAGAGGCATCTATCCCTTTACAGATTTCCCATTTAAAGACCTCCAGGGAAAGGAACTGGAATAAACTAGACAAAATCTTTGAAATCATTGAGGAAGCCAGACTTGAAGGGGCAAGGATAACCTGTGATCGTTACCCTTATATTGCTTCGAATACAGGGCTTAAGGCCATACTTCCCAATTGGGCAACTGAAGGAAACAATGAGACCATTATCAACAAATTAAAGGATAAGGCAATAAGAAAGAAGATAAGAGGCGATATACTCAAAAAACACCCGGCCCCGCGTTATTGGGATACAATTGTAATCTCTACATTGACTTCAGAAGAAAATAAGGGCTATGAAGGGATGAGCATTTTGGATGCTGCAAATAAAGCAGGAAAAGATCCCTTCAATTTTGCTTTAGACATCCTTATAGAAGAAAAGACAAATATATCGGCCAACTATTTCACGATGTGTGAAGAAAATATGATAAGGATTCTAAATAAACCCTATACAATGGTTGGATCCGATGCTGCCTGCCGTGCAGACTATGGCCCTTTATCAGAGGGCAAACCCCATCCCAGGGCATTTGGGACATTTCCCAGGGTCTTGAGTAGGTATGTCAATAAAAAAGGGATGTTAGACCTTTCCACTGCAATAAGAAAGATGACATCCTATCCATGTAAAAAACTGGGCATTCAAGCAAGGGGTGAAGTAAAGGAGGGGTTCTTTGCTGATCTGGTACTCTTTAATCCGGAAAAGATAATTGACAGGGCTACTTTTTCTGAACCCATACAGTACCCTGAAGGGATCGAGTATGTTATAGTTAATGGAAAGATTACCATAGAAAAAGGGAAACATACCGGGTGCGTAAGCGGGAGGGTATTGAGAAAAGGACAATGAAATGCAGCCGCTGATTGGTATAACTTCGGATTACCAAAAAAACAAAGACATATTCAAAGATCCGGCATATTTTATTGGCGAGAATTACATTCTGGCTGTAAAAGAAGCCGGCGGGATCCCCATAATCATGCCTTACAGCTCTGACAATATCGTAATAGAAGAGCTTCTTGAAAGGATTGACGGCCTTCTAATAACAGGCGGAAACTTTGATATAAACCCGGCATTCTATGGGGAGATGCCCATCGAAAAAACAGGAAAATTCAATGAAAAGAGAACGGTCTTTGAGATGGAGATCACAAAAACTGCATTGAAGGCAGATAAGCCGATTTTGGGCATATGCGGCGGAGAGCAATTGCTAAACGTAGCAACAGGAGGTAGCCTTTTTCAAGACATAGAGACTCAGGTAAATGGGGCAAAAAGTCACCAGCAGAAGATACCCAAGTCTGACCCCTATCATCCAGTAAATATCGAACCCGGCACAAAGTTGCACTCTATTTTGAGATGCAAAACAATAAGTACAAACAGTACCCATCATCAATCCATAAAAAAACTAGGCAAAAACCTTGCCATCAATGCAATCGCTGAGGACGGGATTATTGAGGGGATTGAGAGCATTAATCACAGGTTTATCCTGGGGGTTCAATGGCATCCTGAGTATCTGTATAAAAAGGGAAAACCTTTTGAGAGACTCTTTAAGGCCTTTGTACAGAGCTGTAAAACTTGTCCTGAACGAAGAGAAGGAGAATAAGAGGCAATGGAGGAAAAGGAAAAAATATGAGAAGGTTCAACCTCTATTTTCTATTCATATCTTTAATCTTTATTGTTACTGTCGCTTTAAGCTATTCAAATACGCTCGATACCCCTTTTGTCTTCGATGATACGCAAAACATCAAAGACAACCCACATATCCGACTAACCGGCCTCGATATAAAAAAGATAACAGATGCGGGTTTTAAAAGCCCCTGTCCAAACCGGCCTTTTGCGAATATCAGCTTTGCCATGAATTACTATCTCGACTGGTATGATGTTACAGGGTATCATATCGTAAACACTGCCATCCATTTTATAAATGCGATATTGATCTATCTCTTTTCATACATAACCTTACTCCTGCTCTCTGGGGATGCCTCCGCATTGCAAAAAAGACAAAGACTCTGGCAGTATCACATCCCTGCGTTTATTGCCTCTTTGCTGTGGCTCTCTCATCCCATACAGACGCAGTCCGTGACTTATATAGTACAGAGGATGAACAGCATGTCAGTGATGTTCTACATGCTGTCACTGCTTTTTTATATCTATGGAAGGCTTACTACCACTGTCTTTAAAAGATGGCTGCTCTTTATCGGTTGTATAGTATCATGGATTGTCTCTCTTGGCTCCAAAGAGATCGCAATCACGCTTCCTGTAATCGTTTTCCTTTATGAATGGTTCTTCTTTCAGGATTTAAATCTCGGCTTTATCAAGAGAAGTTTCAAATTCTGGATAGGGCCGGTAGTCATCTTTGCCATCTTTGCGCTGTTTTTTTATCTTGGCGCTGACCCAATGGATAAGATACTAAAAGGTTATGAAAACAGGGATTTCAGCCTTTATGAGAGGATGCTTACCCAGTTTCGGGTAGTTGTCTTTTATATCTCTTTGCTCTTTTATCCTCATCCAGGGAGGCTCAATCTCGACCATGACATCGAGGTTTCCCATTCCCTGTTCGATCCTATCACCACTCTTTTTTCAATGCTTTTAATCATCGGTCTTATCCTTTTTGCTGTGATCACTTTGATCAGATACAAAAAGAGTGAAGCAGACAACCTGAAGGATATCAGCCGATATGGTCTTCTTCTTTCTTTTTGTATATTATGGTTCTTTATCAATCTCGCTTTAGAGTCCTCCATAATTTCTCTTGAGATGGCCTTTGAGCACAGGGTATATCTTCCTTCTGTCTCCTTTTTCCTGGCGATTTCAACAGGGGTTTTTCTCTTTGTCTCTCGACTTGGCCGAGCGAACACAAAGGCAGATAAACCCACAAGGATGGCTGTCTTTATTTCATTTCTTACGATCTCACTTCTTTTAGTGATCACCACATATCAGAGAAACAAAGTCTGGCATAATGCGTTGACCCTGTGGCAGGACTGTGTGAAAAAATCACCGAACAAGGCAAGACCCCATAATAATCTGGGGCATTTTTACATGAAAAAAGGATTCTTAAATCAGGCCAGTTCTCAATTGGAAAAGGCCTTAAATATTGATCCTCTTTATGTAAAGGCACATAACAATCTCGGGTTGGTTTATGATAAAAAAGGGCTGTATGATAAAGCAGTTGCTCAATATCAAGAGGCTTTGCGTATTGATCCGAAATTTATCTATCCATATATTAATCTCGGAGTTATTTACAAGGAGAAGGGGCTTTTAGATGAAGCCGTCAAAGAACATAAAAAAGCATTAAAGATTAACCCAAACATTGCGGTTATATACAATAATCTTGGAGAAATCTATCGCGAAAAAGGGATGATAGACCGGGCGATCAATGAATGCCAAAAAGCACTGAAGATTGACCCGAATTTTGCAAGTGTATTCAATAATCTGGGGATTTTATACAATAGCAAAGGACTTTTAGATGAAGCCATTACGTATTATCAAAAGGCCTTAGAAGTCAACCCCAATCATCCAATTGCGCATTATAATCTTGGGACTATCTATTTTAACAGGGGAATGATTGATACGGCAATCCGCAAATATGAAAAGGCGATTAAACTTGCTCCGGATTTTGCTATGGCGTATTATAACCTGGGTATCGCTTATTTTAGAAAAGGGATGATAGATCAGGCGATTGTCGCACTTCATAAGACATTAGAGAGGCTACCGAATTATTCAGATGCGTTTCAAACACTAGGGTTGGCTTACCACAAAAAGGGGATACTTAATGAGGCTGCAATCAATTATAAAAAAGCATTGGAGCTTGATCCGAACAATGCAGTATTGTACTACAGACTGGGAAATCTATATCTGGAAGACGGGCAGTTGGATCTCGCAACGGCTGAATACCAGAATGCCCTGTCCATCAAATCGGATTTTATGGAAGCCTTAAATGATTTGGGGATTGCCTATACTAAAATGAAGGAATACGATAAAGCAATATCCACCCTTAAAAAGAAGATAGAACTAAAGCCCAATATTGTAGATGCCTATTATAATATCGCATGTATCTATGCTTTACAAAATAAAAAAGATAAAGCCACTTTCTGGCTTAGAAATGCCGTTTTGAAAGGCTTCAACGATTGGAAACTTCTATCAACCGACAGTGACCTTGAAAATATCAGGGAGGATATCTATTATAAAAAACTCATATCCGAGCACTAAAGTTCATAGAGATCATCAAAGATATTGGTCATTTCCGCTCTCACTTATTATATCCGAAATCGCACACTTGGGAGAAATCGAAAGGATCGTATGCACGTTATCCGGCTGGACATTGATTTCTTTCAGCTCAATCAAGTCCTTCTGACGAACCAAATGATATACTTGCTGCCTGGCGTATTCACCTACTTGCCCCTCAAAACCCTGTAAAGGTATTTGTGACAAAACACAATGCGATACTTGCATTCATAAATCGAATGTGATAGTTTTTTATAAGTTGCTCTTTTCTGAATGGACCCTAAATAGGGAAAAATGGTTAAGGAAGAGCTGAAATGATCGTAGTTACTAACGCAGGTCCGTTAATGGCCCTGGCAAAGCTTGGCCTTTTGCATTTGCTCGGCCGGCTATATGAAAAAGTGCTAATGCCTGGGGCTGTTTACGATGAAGTTGTGCTGCGTGGCATGTAACAGGGTTTTTCCGATTCCCTCCAGGTCAGGTTGGCAATTCAGCAAAAATACTTGGTTGTAAAGACGGTAAATAAACAAAGCGCCGATATCGTAGCATTGCCCCTGCTTGAAGGTGAAAAGGAGACGTTAAGTCTTTCTCTGGAACATAACGCTGATCTGGTGCTTTTAGATGATATGCTGGCCCGATCTGATGCCCAAGCACTCGGGTTTTCAGTAAAGGGAACTTTGGGAGTTATTACAAAAGGTTACCATAAGGAAATATTCTCTCTTGTGAAGTTCGAATAATATTTGACAGTATTATCGAGAGAAATGATATCTGGATAGCAGAGGGGTTGTGTCGAAGCGTGTTTGATGGATTGAAGAATCGTAGCTAATTGTAGAAAGGATAACCATTTATGATTCAAGATACTTCGATAGCAGTCATTGGCTGTGGATATTGGGGCAAAAACCTTGTCCGGAATTTTCAGCAAATAGGGGTTTTAAAACTTATTTGCGACAAAAATGAGACACTGCTTGCCCAGTTCAAAGATCAGTATCCCGGTATAGAAACGTGCCTGGCTCTTAACGATGTGCTAACACGAGAGGACATCCATGCTATTGTTATTGCAACACCGGCAGAAACGCATTTCACGCTGACAAGAGAAGCCCTTTTGAATGGGAAACACGTATTCGTTGAGAAGCCTCTTGCCTTGACCGTTGAAGATGCAAAGGAGCTTGTTGAACTGGCGGAAAATAAACAATTGACTCTCATGGTTGGGCATCTCCTTCAATATCACCCGGCATTTATGAAACTTAAGGAATTAGCATCAAATGGAGAACTGGGGAGAATCAATTATATTTACTCTCACCGTTTGAACCTCGGCAAAATTCGCAGAGAAGAGAACATCCTATGGTCTTTTGCTCCCCACGATATTTCCATGATTCTTTCCATTGCTGGTGAGGAGCCGGAGACTGTTTTGTCTACAGGCGGAAATTATCTGCACAAAATGATAGCCGATGTAACCACTACACATCTGGAATTTCAATCAGGCCTCAGGGGGCACGTCTTTGTTTCATGGCTTCATCCTTTTAAGGAACAAAAGCTTGTTGTTGTCGGTGATCAGAGAATGGCTGTCTTTGACGATATGAAACCATGGACAGATAAGCTTCTTTTTTATCCCCACGAAATCAAATGGAAGAATAACATCCCCGTACCAGCCAAAGCAGAAGCCGAACGAATAGACATCCCCCATCTGGAACCTTTGCGCCTGGAATGCGATCATTTTATTGATTGCATTTCAAACGGCAAGCAGCCTGTTACCGATGGTCATGAAGGCACGAGGGTTCTTAAAGTTCTTAACGCAAGCCAAGAGTCGCTTGATGACTATGGAAAAAAGATTTTTCTCAACCCTGAAAAAAAAGCCGGCCATGTCTCCACACCTATAGGATCTTTTACTGAAAATGATACGCCTGATGTATTCGTCCATGAAACCGCTGTTATTGATCCCAATGTAACAATAGGCACTGGCTCTAAGGTCTGGCACTTTTCTCATATCCTGTCTGGTTCGAAGACAGGAAGAAAC
This sequence comes from Deltaproteobacteria bacterium, assembly GCA_030623035.1. Lineage (GTDB taxonomy): Bacteria > Desulfobacterota > UBA8473 > UBA8473 > UBA8473 > JAUXFK01. Next base: position 19,810 of record JAUXFK010000012.1, read on the forward strand.
TGCAACATTGGCCAGAATGTAGCCATCGGTCCTAATGTTAATATTGGAAATAACTGTAAAATCCAGAATAATGTGAGCATTTACAAGGGGGTGAGCCTTGAAGATGGAGTTTTCTGCGGGCCTTCAATGGTTTTTACAAATGTATATAATCCCAGAGCCGAATTGAGGAAGATGGATCAGCTCAGACCGACACTCGTTAAAAAAGGCTCTACAATCGGAGCAAATGCAACTATTGTATGCGGTATAAATCTGGGCAGATACTCCTTTATTGGTGCAGGTGCAGTGGTGACAAAAAATGTTGCTGATCACGCTTTAGTGGTGGGCAATCCTGCAAAGCAGATTGGATGGGTTTGTGAATGTGGTGAAAGTCTGGACGGCAAATTAACCTGTACAGAATGCGGAAAAATTTATAAAGATGTGAAGAATGGACTGGAAGAAAAATGAGGGGTAATCAGTTCTTCAATTCTAAATAGTGTCCCTCTTTAGGAACTCATTTAAAAAAGAGGTGGGAAAAAATGATTTACAGGGTAGTAATTGAAAAAGGAGAGGATTTCGGTTATGTAATTCATTGTCCAGCTATTCCCGGCTATCATTCTCAAGGGAATACCATTGAAGAAGCAATTGAAAATATTAAGGATGCCATTAGAGGTTGTCTGTCCCCTCTTGATGAAGATTTGATCTCTAAAGGAAAAGAACTGGCATCAATTGAAGTTGCGGTCTAATCTAATGGCAAAATTACCTGTAATTTCGGGAAAGGAGGCTGTTCGTGCTTTTGAAAAAGATGGCTGGAAGGTTGTAAGAAGAGCAAAGAGCAGGCCCCATATCCCCTTTTGCTTACTCAGACCAGTGAAGGCGGGGCTGCGTTAGCCAATAGAAAAAACTTCCCCCCAAAACGCTCAAATTACTCCCATGAAATGAGGATTTATTATATATGCGAAAAAAGAAATATAAGATACCAAGGAAAGTATTAATAGAACTCATTTCAAGTATTCCTGAGGATGAATTTGAAGAGATACTGGAAGAGGTTAAATCTCTGAAAAAGACAGGAATAGGCCGATCAGAAACAAAACTCATTTTTTCCAGCTTGCCGGCTTGTTAGCTTGTTAGCTTGCTTGCTTGTCATCTAATAAGTATTGGAAATTAAAGGTGATTCTGAGAAACGGCCCAAAGGAGAAAAAGATATTGAATTATTTAAGGACGCCCCGTAAAATGGCACATTACAATGCCGTAAAATGGCATAGCGGAGCTTTTTACTAGTTCATCTCCCCCGACCTTACGAAAATTTTCTCATTCCCGGACAGCCTTCCGGTCGCCATGTTTTTATTTCTTGACAAACCATACAGGCGCCACTACAATTAGTCATTATAGATGACCAGTAAGGAGGATAAATGAAAAGTATAACTGTCAGCATTGCGGAAGGGAAAAAGGGGTTCAGCGGCCTTATCAGGGATACTGTTGAAAAAAAAGAGGGGATAGTTGTTACAAAAAGAGGCAAGCCTGTTGCGGTGATTGTTTCCTATGATGAATACATACATTCCAGGCGTCTTGAAGGATACAGACAAATAATGGAGGCACGCGACACCTTCTTAAAATCGGACATTCAGGCAGGTGAGGTTTATAGAGAATCGAGAGATGAGTTGGAGGGGAAACTGTGAAACGGGTGGTTATTGATGCGAGTGTTGTTCTTAAATGGTATCTCCCCGATGAAGCACATGGAGAAAAGGCCTTGAGTTTTTTAAATGGATATATGGCAAATACTTTGAAAATCGTGGGACCGTATCTGTTGGAGTATGAGGTTACCAATGGACTCATTATTGCTCATAGACGAGGTCGCTTCAAAAAGGAGAAAGTCGTTTCTGCTGTGGAAGGTTTTCTCAATCTTGGAATCACGCTCGTAAATCTTTCTGAATTTTATCATGGGGCCATAACTTATTGCAACGACTATAACTGCTCTGTCTATGATGCAAGTTATCTGGCCCTGGCAAGGGAGAAAGGTGTTGATCTTATCACGGCCGATGAAAGATTGTATAACAATGTAAAGAAAGATCTCGATTGGGTAAAATTACTCGATGATGTTTGAGCAGGACAAATCCGGGAGGCGGCGGAACAGTACACGAAGGGAAATCATTCTCGTTCCCATGCTCCTACTGCGTGGGAATGCATAATAAATTTTAACCCTACTGGAAGTTTCTGTAAAGCCAATCAAAGAGTCGCGAAATGATTTATTGAAAGAGTATTCAACCAAATTGCTTTATGACTAGAAACTGATTAGCTTGATAGTATAGGAATTTCCTTTTTTTGACAGGATGTACAAGATGATCAGGATATAAGAAGAGTAAAAAAATCATGTAAATCCTGTTAATCCTGTCAAAAGAGTCCGCCCGAA
>JAUXFK010000268.1 GCA_030623035.1 Deltaproteobacteria bacterium
ATGCCGACAATATCCCAGGTGCTCTACAATGAGCCAGGGAAGCCAGGTCTGGGCCAGGGGTTCAGGGTTAAACTGATAAAACAAGGGTTCGATTCCGAGACGAATGCGGAGTTCATCCGGTTCTTGCGATACGCCAGGCAGTTTTACACGAAAGTCCAGAGTGAACCCTATGTCACCCTGGATGTGCCCAACCGTGAACTGTGAACTTGAAAACCTGAGTAGTTACGAAATATTCTATTTGTAGGAGGAGGTTTATTATGTCTGATTTAAAGGGCTATGCAGGTAATATCTTGAGGATAGACCTTTCAACAGGAAAGGTAACCAAGACATCCACAGCAGCGTACGCTGACAGCTTTATAGGTGGAAGAGGCCTTGGTTGCAAGATTTACTGGGAAGAAGTCCCTCCACAGATAGATGCCTTTGACCCTCAGAACCACCTGATGTTTTTAACGGGTCCTCTTGCCGGTGTTCCCGGTTTTTCTGGTGCGAGATGGCAGGTATGTGCGAAATCACCATTGCATGATCGATTTTCTTATTGTAATTTGGGAGGCTCATGGGGAGTGTATCTCAAATACGCCGGTTATGATGCGGTTGTGGTAAAAGGTAAAGCAGATAAACCCGTATATATTTTTGTTGACGGTGAAACCATAGAAATCAGGGATGCAGGGCATCTATGGTCGAAAGGGGCTATCGAGACGAGAGAGGCCTTGAAAAAAGAACTGGGAGATCCTTTCAGGATCGTTACCATAGGTCCTGCCGGCGAAAATAAGACAGTCTTTGCCATAGTCCTGGCAGACAATGATGCCACAGGCACAAGTGGTTTGGGTGCAGTCATGGGATCGAAAAATCTGAAGGCCATAGCTGTTCATGGAAAGGGAAAGATCAATGTTGCTTCTATAGAGAGGGTAAAAGAGCTTAGAAAAACGGTGAATGAGTTTACAAAAGGCATGTCCCTATTACTCCCCAATGTTTTTGCTTCAGATAAGGTTAAGAAGGATCCGTGTTTCGGCTGTACAAATGAGTGTATCAGAAATGTATTTCACGGAAAGAGCGGCAAGAAGGGTAAATTTATGTGTCAGGCTTCTCTCTTTTATCAGACTCGGGCGCAACGCTATTATGGTGAGGATAACGAAGTACCTTTTGAAGCCGCTAAACTCTGTGATGACTATGGAGTAGATACCCATGCAATTGAGACCATGATAATGTGGTTGAGTAGATGCCATAAGGCGAATGTTTTAACTGAGGAAAAATCAGGCCTTGCCCTATCCAAGATCGGTAGTCTTGAGTTTATCGAGAAGCTAATACACGATGTCTCTTTACGAGAAGGGTTCGGAGATATTCTCGCAAACGGAACCCACAGGGCAGCCGAGTCATTGGGAAGTGCTGCGCAGGACTTGATTACGGATTATATAACGAGTACAGGGTATAATCCGGTATATGGGGCGAGGATGTTTATTACAACTGGGTTGTTTTATGCTATGGAACCGAGACTTCCGATACAGCAGCTTCATGAGATAAGTATTTTGGGCATGATGTGGGCAGCAAAGACCCTGGGATATATGGATAATTACATCTCCTCAGAGGTTTTTCGGACGATCGCACGCCGATTTTGGGGAAGTGAGATTGCTGCTGATTTCTCTACGTATGAAGGAAAGGCCCTTGCTGCTGCAAAGATTCAAGATCGTCAGTATGTAAAGGAGAGCCTGTTACTATGTGATTTTATCTGGCCGATTATGCATACAGGAATTACAGAAGACCATGTGGGAGATCCTACACTTGAGAGCCAGATCTATTCAGCCGTTACAGGGGTTGAGATTGATGAAGAGAGACTATACAAAATAGGAGAGAGGATATTCAACCTTCAAAGGGCAATCCTGGTTAGAGAAGGTCATAATGGAAGGGAAGGTGATACCCTGGAGGAGTTCAATTTCACTCGTCCTTTAAAAAGTGATTTTATGAATGAGGCATGTTTGCTTCCCGGAAAGGACGGTGAACCGTTTTCTAGAAGAGGTTTGATGCTGGACAGAGAACAATTTGAGAAGATGAAAGAAGAATACTATGGTATAAGGGGGTGGGATCCATCTACCGGCTTGCAGACATTGGAGAAGCTAAAGGAACTGGATTTAGAGGAGGTAGGAAAGGATCAAAGAGTGATAAAAAATTGACAAAGAGTCGCATGAGTTGTAAATAGGGAGTCGAGACTCCTTAGCAGCCTGTGAAGAACCTGTCAAGACTCCCCTTTTATTAGCCCCTACGTAACTACTCAGCCGCCGATCTACGCTGATTATCACTGATATTTTTCTTTTATTATCATATACAAACCTTTTGAACTCTGGTTTCCTGCCAAAATTCAATAATAAGCCAACTTCAATATTTGTTGCCTTCAAGTAATTGATTAATTGAGCTTCATGCGCAGCGTCAAGGCTGCGAACTGCTTTTAGTTCAACAATTACCTTTTCGTTTACAATCAAGTCCGGCTTAAAATCTCCGATTACTTTACCTCGAAAAAACACAGAAATATCTCTTTGCCTTTCCACACATAGTCCATACCCGGTTAGGACAATATATAAGGTGTTTTCATAGACAGATTCCAGAAATCCATCACCAAGCTCATTATAAG
>JAUXFK010000128.1 GCA_030623035.1 Deltaproteobacteria bacterium
CCTGTTGTATCCAGGGCAGTGTGAAATCCTCTTTCTTTACATTCTCGCAATACATCTCTTGTAAATCTCCACTGGAATAAAGGCTCTCCCCCTGATAATGTTACGCCGCCACCTGAATTTTGATAAAAAAGTGAGTCTTTTTCTACCTCTTCTACTACCTCTTTTATGGTCATATACCTGCCCATGATTTCCAGTGTTTTTGTGGGGCATACATTAACACATTCCATACATCTCGTACATTTTTCCATATCTATTCTTTCATTTCCCTCAATGGAGATAATCGCACCCTCTGGGCAGGCCTCCTGGCACTTGCCACAGTGAATGCATCTTATGTCATGAATCATTATCTCCGGATCTGAGGATATAGACTCCGGGTTGCTACACCATTTGCACTCCAGTGGACACCCCTTTGTAAAGACGGTAGTCCTTATTCCCGGGCCATCGTGTATAGAGAATTTCTGGATATTGAATATCAAACCTTTATGATTATCGCGCTCTCTAGCTGACATTCTAGCCACCTCTTTTTGCGAACCTTAGTATTGCCATTTCTTCAGCGTGCAAAGACCGGCACATGTCTAGAAGTTTGCCAGGGGATTTTTTATCTCCAGGCAGATGTTCTTCAAATACTTTTATATCACATTTGGGGCACCTGTATACTCCTTTTACCTCTTTTTGACATCCTGAGCAGAATTTCACATAATGGTCGTATTCTTTCTTGCAGGTTGGGCATGTTGTTTTCACATCAAGCTCTTCCCCACAGCTGGGGCAAAATTTTATTTTCTCCGCATGTTCTTCTTGGAGATGGTCTCTGTAGCATTTTTGAAAATCGTCGTGAAAAATGCACTTCTGCGAACCCATTGGCACCTCGTTGAAGCCAGAAGAGATGATTCAGGGGTATTTAATGACTCTATCATGTCCGTCATCTGGCTTGCTGATGTCCTCAAGGTCTATGATCACAGAGCCGACCTTTCGTTTAAGGCAGCTTGACATCACGCTCTGGGCGTAAGCGCTGGTCATACACATTTCGTTAATGGATGGTGATATCTCTGGCGAATCTTCACCGTTAGCATTGTTTTCTATCAACTTTATGTAGTGCCGGTAGATGTCTCGGACAAAGTCTTCATGCCATGTAGCCATGGTGGGCGCGGTGTGGCCGTCATTTACAATGATGAAGTCTGCCAGGTAGTTACAGCGCTTCACCTGTTGACCGGTTTTTGAATTCTCGAATTCGTCTCTCTTGTCTGCCTTATTAAACTCATTTTCATTCTCAAAGCGTCCGTCCTCAATGGGAACGGCGACATCTTTCTGTCCTGGATGCGTGAATGGAAAAAAGATAAGCGTTTGCAAAACTTTTCAAAAGTTCCACCTCTCCTTCGTTTTTGATGCCATCGATGATAATATTTGGAGCAGTTAGCTTTATCTCTCCATCGGTAATGCTGCTAAAAAGGGTCTTGATGAGACATCCAGGGCCATATTGCTCGCGGAGTGCGTTGCCCTTGTCTTGGAGCTGTTTTATGTCAGGATCGTCGACTCCTTCGGCTGCCAGTTCTCCACGAATAATGTCTGATAGTTTGAAATAGTGGTAATTGCCACTGGTGATCTTTGGGATCATACTCGAGATGTGTGAACATCCCCCGGCAATTGGTCCAGTAAAGCATAGGATTATGGTTTTAGCTGAAAGCTTTATGGTGTCGGTTTTATTTGGCATTGTTGGCCTGTCTGCGTTAGGAACGGAGTTAGTTTAATAGTTTTTGGATAACTCCATCCTGCGAGTAGTAATGATTATTGTTAGCTACGAAGCTAATGATGTCATTTATGTACTTGTTGTCATAATTTTATAGCGGGGAACCTGGAAAGGCAAGCGAATTATCTCAGTAAAGAGCATAATTTGCCTGTCCCCCAAACCTTTGATAGTCGTGAATATCTGAACAGATGTACTATTGCTGTATGTATTTATATCTCCTAATTCCTTCGATCTCAGGTAGAACTTAGCGACGCACTTCTTCTTGTTACACCGAACGTACTCTTCAGTGGGCGCGGCTTTTTGCGCTCCGCTGGAAGAGATTGTTAACTTATCATTTAACTACCTGATGGTTTCCCTTGATTAAATATTCTCCTAATGGCTTATGAAAGTTGGCGGTGGGCTCCAGTCCAAATACCACTTTCTTAAAACCACCCTGTTCTTTGAACACCTCTGCCTGAAAAAGCAGCTTTTCAAATCCATATCGGTTGTTTGCAAAGGCCAATCGCTTTAAAAGTGTCTCTCCGGTGGCCGTGCCAAAAAAAGCATGGTGTTTATCCTTGGCTACATCAATCCCCACTATCAGATGTTTCTTTGACCCCCGAATCTCTTTTTTTTAATTGACGAAACTCCTTGAGTCTGATACTCTCTACTCATCCATGATGAGACCTCCTTGTTAAGATTGTTAAAGTTATTTTTTCACCTATATCTTAACAGGAGGTTTCTTTTTTGGTAGTCTATTAAATTATAACCTGACTGTGCGAAACATACATTTAAGGAACCTTATCGATGAAGACTAACATGAATCCTAAATCAGTTACAATGCGTTTGAGGCAAACCAGCGAATTGCGTCGACTTTGTTTAGCACTTGGTAAAAACCATTTTATCGACAACAAAAAGAACAGTAAGGAACCGGCTAGCAAAAGGTTGGAGCAAACGGCTAAAAGCTAAGGCGTTTAACGGGTTATGCATTTAATTCAAATTAGAAGGGATATCTGCTGATGACAAAGATAGCCATAAAATGCCCTCACTGCCAAAATGATGTTGAAGTATACAAGTCCCCGTTTTTAACGGTGGATATCATAATAGAATTTGAAGTGGGGATTGTCTTGATTAAAAGAAAGTATCCACCCATTGCATGGGCCTTACCCGGAGGGTTTGTTGACTATGGGGAGTCATTAGAAGACGCAGCGATCAGAGAGGCGAAAGAAGAGACTTCCCTCGATGTTGAGTTAAAGATGCAGTTCCATACATATTCAGATCCCCAAAGAGATTTGAGAAGTCACAATGTGACAACCGTCTATATCGCTTCCGCTAAAGGCAAACCAAAGGCAGATGATGATGCAAAAGAAGTCGGTGTGTTTACGAATGAAACATTGCCAAAGGATTTGGCCTTTGACCATGCACAGATACTGAAGGATTATTTTAAGCTGATAAGGAGTGTTGCTATATGATGAATGATGTTATGAGTTCTGTCTTTTACCCAAGGAAGCTTGCGGTAATCGGTGTTTCTGAGGCGAGAGATAACATGGGGAAAAATATTGTCCAGAATCTTTTGGACCATTACTTTCAGGGTGAGGTGTTCCCTGTAGGACCTAAGGGTGGAAAAGTTTTTGGCTTAGATATATATCCGTCTGTGCTTGATATCCCAAATGAAATAGACTTTGCCGCTATAATCACCCCTTCAAGGACAGTGCCGGAGCTTGTAGGACAGTGCGGTAGGAAAGGAGCAAAGGTTATCTATATTGCTACAGGTGGATTCAGAGAGTTTAAAAAAGAGAATGTTGACCTGGAGGCGGAGATTTTGGATCAGGCAAGGAAGTATAATGTTAGATTGATTGGCCCTAACTGTATTGGGGTAATAAACAGTGAAATAGGACTTTGCCTGCCCTTTTCACCCCTTCCTCCATTAAAGATCGGTAATGTATCGGTCTTATCCCAGAGTGGAGGTGTGGCCAATAGTTATCTTATGCATCTGTTTGCAGAAAATATAGGTGTCAACAAATGGGTAAGTATGGGCAATAAACTCGATCTTGAAGAAACGGATTTCTTACCATATTTGATAGAAGACCCATGGACTCATGTTATTTGTATCCACTCAGAGGGTTTGAAAAAGGGGAAAAGGCTTTTGGAACTGGCACGATCATCTTTTAAACCTATAATATTGCATAAAGTAAACAGGTTTGAGGTTACCACCCATGTTGCCGATTCTCATACGGCAGCCATAGCGAATGATAACCGAATTGTTGATGCCGTATGTCGACAGGGACCGATTATTAGAGCAGGGACTATCCACGAGGCAGTAAGTTATGCAAAGGCGTTCTTATTACCAAGGCTTGACGGGAATCGATTGTCGGTTATCTCTCGATCTGGGGGGCACAGTGTAATAGCAACTGACTTTTGCACTGAATATGGTTTTGAAATGCCTCCATTTGATTGCGATTATCTAAAAAGTGTGGAGGAATTTTTCAGGGCCAAGGTAGTAAAGACTTCCAATCCTCTCGATCTGGGTGACTTATGGAACTTTGAGGCCTACCGATTTGTTCTGGAGAATGCCATAAAACAAGACCAATTTGATGGGATGCTGTTCATTTTCGCATATAATATGCTCCAGCAACATGACCTTATATTAAATATGACGACTTTTTTGTCTGAGCTGACAAAACGTTACAATAAACCCATTGCTTTTGTACTTCAGGGATGGAGGGAAAGGGTGGATAAAATAAAAGACAGTGTTCCTTTCCCTATATTTTCCGAAATAGATGAAGCGGTAAAGACCCTTTCTGTTTCTCTGGACTTTCATCGAAAAAAGGGAACGATATGAAAACACCTTCACCTTAGAAGCGTCCAGAAGATTTTTACCAATGCTTACAGGAAAGCAGAAATAACAAAAGAGGTGTCCGTTCATCCATCTATTAGAAAGTAGTGTGTAAATAAGGCACATACGTAAAGTTGAAGACCGGAAATATGTCCTTATTTAAGGAAAGACTTGGTGATTTTAGAGGGTTGTTATGGCCGTAAGCACGAGGTGTATCCCCACGAAAGGAGGGACAAAAGAAAAAGGCGGTTAAAGATAAAATCTAAACCGCCTGATACTTGAACCAAAAGTTATTTAATTATTTAAGGTCATCCCCCCATACGTCCCTCCTATTTTCCTATTTCGCTTTATTTCGCTATTTCGTACCCTGCCCTATGATATATAATATTTTATGGTATGCTTAAAGTTTACTATTGAAAATTTATCGATTTATGTATATATTAATAAAATGAAATTCGTAGAAAGATATCTGCCCATATGGAGCCTGGAAAAGAAGACACTGGCTCCCAAGATGATATTTATAGCAGGGCCTCGCCAGTCCGGCAAGACCACCCTGCTCAAACATTTTTTGGATAAGAAGGGTTGCCCCTCCCTTTTTTATAACTGGGATACCCCAAAGGTCAAGGCAGCATATCGCGAAGACCCTACATTCTTTGAATCGGATGCAAGGCTAATACGGAATAGGAATACAGACGTATGGATAGCGCTGGATGAGATCCATAAGCGCGCAAAATGGAAAGACATTCTTAAGGGGTACTATGACCAGTTCCATGAGCTCTTTCGCTTTGCAGTGTCCGGGAGTGCCAGGCTTGATCTTTTCAGACGGACCGGTGACGCACTCATAGGAAGGTACTTCCTCTTTCATCTCTCCCCTTTTTCCCTTTCCGAGATGGGCGCAAAGAGATTTGAGGAATTGAGGACATGGCATGAGATAATCCTGAAGGAAAAATGGCTGGATCTCTTTTGCAGCATAGCGGATGAGAGACCCCTTCCCTATGACCTATGGAAACAGACCTATGAATTCGGCCCATTTCCCGAGCCTTTGTTGAAGGGAGATACGGCCTTTTCAAACCTGTGGCACCAGGATTACCTCACCCTGTATCTCAGGGAAGAGATCAGAGATTTGACAAGGATTTCAGATATCGACGGGGTTGAGACCCTGGTTTCCCTTCTCCCGAAACGTGTGGGAAGCATATTGTCCATCAACAGTCTTAAGGAAGACTTGCAGGTGTCCCACGGCACTGTAGGCGCATGGCTCGATTCATTGACCAAGCTCTACCTGATTTTCTCCATACAGCCATGGCAGAGAAAGATTCATAAGACCATTAAAAAAGAGAAGAAGTACTATTTTTGTGACTGGTCGTATGTCTTTGATGAAGGCCCCCGTTTCGAAAATATGGTGGCCGCGGGGCTAAACCGATTGTGCAATCAGCTCAAAGAGAACGGTCTCGGCCCTTATGAACTTTTTTTTGTAAGGGACCTCTCCAAACGGGAGGTAGACTTCCTTATAACAAAAGGGGAGACTCCCGTATTGCTGATAGAAGCCAAGACCAATGAACTCAAGGTTTCAGGGTTTGCCATAAACCTTGCAAAAAAACTGGGGGATATCCCCGTCATTCAATTGGTTCACAGGCCCGGCATCCTGAAAGAGCTGAGCAGCAAAGCCTTTGTGATATCAGCCAATCACTTCTTTTCGTGTGTGCCGTGAAGAAGAAGGGGGGGTGCCTTAGGGGGCAATACTGTTGAATTAAGGAATATAGTATTGGGCATAACATTTAACTTATTGATATTAAATAACAATTGTATTGACATTGGTTTTAAATTATGCGATAAAGGGTTATTCAGAGTGAGTGGTAAAAAAATTAAGTATTTTCAAAAAAATATTCAAAAAGGAGAGTATTATGGTACGAAACTTGATTTCAATATGTATGCCAACCTACCGATTATATTAAAAGGTTTATTGATATTATCCCAAATAAAATCAACCCTCTTCTTAAAAAATCAACTTCAGATTTTTCTCGAAACAGCAAACTTACTTTTCCAAGACTTATTGCCTTCATCCTTTCCATTACAACAAGTGGTAAGAGTAAAGGTGTGGACAACAAGTCAGGTGAATTCTTTAGGAATGCCAGACGCAGTGGACTATGGCTTGATACCGATGCCATACATCGCAGCACTCTTACTAAAGCCAGAGAAAAAGTGCATTGGAAAGTTTTTGAAGATATCCTTTCCGATGCTGTGGACGTTGCTTATGACTTATGGCCCCAAAGCACGGACTATTTATGGCATGGTATGTCTGTTTATGCAATTGATGGGTCCAAGCATACTCTACCTGCCACAGATGAAAATCGCAAAGAGTTTGACCCTGAAAGTGGTCTTCAATACAGTGGAAAAGGGCACTATCCTCAATGTTTGGTTTCCACAGCATATGATGTATTCAGACGCCTTCCTGTAGCCAGAACAGTCGTCAGTGCCAACGCTTCTGAGCGTGAAGAAGCTGAGAAGTTAATCCCGCATATTCCCATTGGTAATGTCATATTGTTTGATAGAGGTTACCCAGGTTATGGATTTATTAAATATTTAAAAGAAAACTATTCGGGTTATTTCCTGTTTCGTTGTCCAGCCTCTTCTACCTTCCCCGCAGTGGAAAGGTTTGCGAAAAGCGGAAAAGAAGAAGGGATAATATGGATCGATCCTTCAGACAAATATCTCAGTAAAATAGACAAGAAGGATCGAAATAAGCTTAATCCGATTAAGATAAGAGTCATCAAGCTGTGTAGCCCTGATGGAACAGTATCGGTTCTATTGACTAATCTCTTTGACAAAAAGGAGTTCTCAAGGAGCAATATAATTTCTCTCTATTTTAGACGTTGGGAAGTAGAGAGTTACTATCGTGATGAAAAAACGGTTTTAGAAGTAGAGAGATTTCATTGCAAAACCTGTAGTAGTATTCGCCAAGAGCTTTTTGCTGTGGTGATAATGTCTGTCATAACGAGGACATTAATGGTTCTGTCCTCTGAACTCTCTGATTCAGAGGCTATAGAGCCCCAGTTCAAGAATGCTATAATGACCTTTGCATCGGAAGCAGCAGTTCTTGTCCCTGATAACCCAGAGAAAGCAATTGAGATTTTCAAGGAAATTTTAGATGAAATATCCAGGGTCAAGTACTATAGGCATAAAGTACCGAGACCTTCTCAACCAAGAGTATGCAAAAGGCCACTGAACAAATGGGCTACCGCAAAATCCAAAAAAATCGCAAATGCTTAATCCAACAGTATTGGCCTTAGGGGGGGGGCGTCCTTTTGTAATTCAGAAATTATTCTATCATTTGAATCGCCTTTTCTTGAACAATTCTCTCACCTCTCCTTACAATTTATCCCGAGGAACGAGGGAGCGTAGGCTATCCGTAAGATAGGTGTCTTCCTAACAAATGATGGATTTGTACCGATTCTGAAAAAGCTGTCCATGGCGCTTGTGCCTGCGATTGTATTTTGTGGCATACCCTGTCAACAACCTTCTCATCAATGTTGGAAGGTCTGCATCCCCTGATCTAAATAAAAAATGGGCATGGTTTTGGATGA
>JAUXFK010000067.1 GCA_030623035.1 Deltaproteobacteria bacterium
GCTACCTGTATAGCGTTATCTTCATCGATTCGAACCTGATCGGTAGACCCTGTGTACTTTATGTTACTGCTGCTACTGCCACTGTCATTACAGCCGGCTAATAAAAGAATGCTGACAAAAAAAGCAACCGCTAAAGAAATACACTTTAAACCGATTTTCATCTTGCACCTCCTGATCTTGTTCATTAATTTTACTATTATTTACATTTATGTATTATACATATATCAAATATCGAATAAACTCAAGTTTTTTATAGCTTAAGAAATGGATAAGGGGACGTTGTTCAAAATAATCAGTTGACATTCATGGACATTGTGATAAAAAGGTAGTATTATACCGTGAAAAGCATCGGATTAAGGAGATTGAACTTCAGGAATGTGGAAAAAAACGAGAGGTGACGAAAGCAAGAAGGGAAATTGCTTATTTAATCGAATCAGGTCAGATACTCGGAATTGAAGAAAACCCAATAAGACCTGATCAAAAAATATATATTCTGTAAATTGAGAGCTATGCCGTTATTGTACCTTTTGTGGAAAAAGATAATGAGATTTTTCTCAAAACGGCATTTCCAAGTCGGAAATATACAAAACGCTATGGTTTAAGGGGGGAATAATGAAGAAAATAAGTAAAAATGTATTTGATCCGATTGATAAAGAAGAAAGAGATTTGATGGAATCAATCGAGCAAGACGAGTGGGGCCCTGTTAAAAATTTACACTAACCCTTGCGTTTACTTTAATATGACCTAATGCAATACTACCTTGGGATTCTGATGGGCTAACAACATTTTGAATGACATCTTGAGCCATTTCACCATGCCATCGCGACCCCCACACCACGCATTGTACCAAGACCACCATCCAGATTGATTCTCCTGGATTTTATAGGGTTTGCCAACCTTTTGTCCCAACTCTTTTGCTAAATCATTTGCTTTTTCCTGAGCAGCTTTAATTGCAAGGCAGCGTGCCTGATTTCTATGCTTTCTAAGTTCAGTGGTGCGAAATTGAATACCATGGACGTAGTTTGCCCCATCTTCAGGTACACCACTAAGGACATTCTCAAAATCGGATGTATCTCTTAGTGTAAGAACAATTGACTTTCTTACAACTTATATATGATGAAGCAAACCGAGCTATTTTAAAATTCTTGACAACACATGAGGCATATGTTAATTTGAATGAGCGCTCATTCAGGTTTTGTCGTTTCTTAGAGCGAAACATAAAAGGTGTTTTTTAGGTTTTTTTATTCTCCATAAGGATGATATTTCTTTTGTTTTAGGAGGTAATTATGGTTGGGATTATGTCATATGGTGCATATATACCCATCTTCAGGATGAGCAAGGATATCGTCTCCAATGCATGGGGTACCCGATCCATGGGTGTGGAGAGGAGTGTGGCGAATTATGATGAAGACAGTCTCACTATGGCAGTAGAGGCTGCCTTGAATTGTATTGATGGAGAAGACCGAAAAGGGATTGAAGGATTGTTTTTCGCCTCTTCAACCTCACCGTATAAGGAGAAGGCGTGTTCATCAATATTGGCCACTGTTGCCGACCTGGATAGTGAAATATGGACGAGTGATTTTGCCAATTCTTTAAGGGCAGGGACCTCTGCATTGAGGGCCGGTTTATATGCGGTGAAAAGCGGGGAAGTTAAGGACGTCCTGGTCACTGTTGCTGACTGCAGGTTGGGCACACCCCGTTCTGTCGATGAACAGATCTTTGGAGATGGCGCAGCAGCCTTTCTTCTCGGAGATTCGGATGTTATCGCAACCATAGAGGATATCTACTCGGTATCGGACGATATTACAGATGTCTGGAGGACAGACCAGGACAACTTTGTCCGTTCATGGGAAGATCGGTGGGTTTTGATAAACGGTTATACAAAGAATATGAAAGCGGCAATCTCAGGGATTATGAAGAGACAGGGGCTTGAGCCAAAGGATTTTGCCAAGATCGTCATGTACAGTCCGGATGCCCGAAGTCACATCGGACTCGCTAAAAAACTCGGTTTTGATACAGCTACTCAGCTACAGGATCCTTTGATTAAAACTGTCGGTAATCTGGGAGCTGCCCAACCTCTTGTTCTTCTTGTTGCAGCGTTAGAAGAGGCGAAAGCCGGCGATAAAATCCTTCTTGCCAGCTACGGAGACGGTAGTGACGCCTTTGTATTGCAGGTAACAGATGCAATAGAAGACGTTAAGAAGAAACGTGGGGTTAAAGGTGCTATAGAATCGAAGATGATGCTTTCTTCTTATCAAAAGTACCTTGCCTTTCGGCAGCTTGTATCTTTACCGGAGGAATTCATAAAGCTTTTCCCCTCGGCATCTGTAATATGGAGGACCAAGAACTGGGCATTAAGCTTCCATGGCAGCAAGTGCAAAAACTGTGGGCTTGTATCCTTTCCGATTCAAAGGGTGTGTTTTGGGTGTCAATCACGTGATGACTTTGAAGAGATAAGGCTTTCTGATAAGAAAGGTAAGGTGTTTACCTATTCCCTGGATAATCTTGCCGGAGGCGTGGATCCTCCAACGGTACAGACAATCGTAGAATCAGAGGAAGGAGGCGCCAGGATTTATTGTTTGATGACCGATTGTAACCCCAAAGAGGTTAAGGTAGATATGCCTGTAGAAATGACTTTCAGGAGATTCCACAGAGAAGGGGGGTTCTATAACTATTTCTGGAAGTGTAGACCGATAAGGTAAGGAGGTGATACGATGGGAAACATTAAGGACAAGGTTGCCATAATCGGCATGGGGTGTTGCAAGTTTGGTGAAAACTGGGATAAAGGTCCTGAAGATATGATAATTGAGGCTGCTTATGAGGCGTATGAGGATGCTGGGATCGATCCCAAAGACATACAGGCAGCCTGGCTTGGGACGGTTAGCGCCCATTGGATAGGGATGGGGGGCCTGGCATTGGCCGAACCGCTTAAACTGCAAGGAATACCCATAACCAGGGTAGAAAACTGGTGTGCTACAGGACATGAGGCATTAAGGAACGCGTCTTTTGCCGTAGCCTGTGGCATGTATGATATTGCCATTGCCGTTGGTTTTGAGAAACTCAAAGATACAGGTTTCCCAGGTTTGGGGGTTGGGCGGGGCATGCACCCTGTGATGGAGATGCGAAGAACCGCACCCAGCAGTTTTGCCTTTATTGCTACACGGTACTTCCACACTTACGGTTTAAGCCCTGATGAAGGTAAAGAAACGATCGCCAAGATAGCGGTAAAGAATCATAGAAACGGGAGCATGCATCCAAAGGCACATTTTCAAAAAGAGATAACCCTGGACCAGGCCTTAAAAGCTCCTATTATTGCATGGCCTCTCGGGCTATTTGATTGTTGCGGAAATAGCGACGGAGCCGCAGTAGCAATTATCACCAGGGCTGATATGGCAAAAAAATTCAGAGATGATCCTATCTATATAAAAGGTATGGGGGTTTCTCAAAACAGCATGATGCCGCATTTTCAACCGGGATTTGAATGGACAGGATTTGAGGTGACCAGGAATGCTTCTAAGCAGGCATACGATCAGGCAGGGATTAAAAACCCTCGTAAAGAGATCGATCTGGCTGTGGTTCATGATTGCTTTACGATTACAGAGATGATTATATATGAGGATCTGGGTTTTAGCCCCAAAGGGAAGGCAAAAGAGGATATTGACGCTGGTACTTTTGCCCTTGAAGGAGAACTTCCGGTCAACACTGACGGAGGGCTGAAATGTTTCGGCCATCCTGTAGGGGCCAGCGGATTAAGGATGAGCTATGAGATATATAAGCAACTGCAGGGAAAAGGAGAAAAACGACAGATAAAAAATGCGCAAAGAGGATTGGCCCATACCCTTGGAGGACATCCTTCAGTATCCTGTGTAATGGTGTATGGCAACAGCCTCGGTTAGAAAGGGCATGGTTTGTAGGAGGAGAGAATATGGATTTCGAGTTTACTGAGGAGCAAAGAATATTTAAAGACGCAATCAAGAATTTTGCTGAGAATGAGATAGGACCCTTGATTGAAGAGGCAGAGGAGACCGAGGAATATCCAGTGGAGATAATTCCAAAGGCAGGGAAACTGGGTTTTTTATGTGTTCGATATCCAGAGAAATATGGGGCTGCAGGAGCTGACAAACTAACAGAAAACATATATATTGAAGAACTCATGCGTGTATGCTCAGGAATCGGTTCTGGTCTTCTCGTTCAGTCCAGCCTTGGCACTTCAATGATACTTGAGCATGGAACAGAACAGCAAAAGCAAGATTATCTTGTCCCTGCCATAAAAGGCGAAAGGATATCGGCCTTTGGTCTTACCGAACCCAATGCCGGTTCTGATGCAGCATCGATGGAAACAACAGCAGATAAAGGCGGTGATCAATATGTTATAAATGGAAGGAAGATATTCATTACAAATGGAGGTATAGCCGATTTTATCTGTGTTGCTGCATACACGGATAAAAGCAAAGGCCCAAAAGGAGGGGTAAGTATATTTGTCGTAGATAAGGATAATCCTGGTTTCTCCGTAACAAGAAGGTTAAAAAAAGTTGGGAATAGATCGGCCGATACCGCAGAGTTGCTATTCGAAGACTGCAAGGTTTCGAAGGACAAGTTAGTAGGCGAAGAGGGTAAAGGATTTCCATATCTGATATCTACTCTCAAAAGCGGAAGGATCTCTTATGGTGGAAGGTGTATCGGTGTTGCCAGGGCTGCGTTAGAGGCCTCAATTAGGTACGCTGGAGAAAGGGTCCAATTCGGCAAACCGATAAAGGATTTTCAGATAACCAAATTCAAGCTTTCCAGGATGGCTATGGAGATTGAGGCTGCCAGGTGGTTGACATACAGGGCATCATGGCTGTATGATCAGGGATTAAACTGCATGAAAGAGGCCTCTATGGTAAAACTCTATGCAAGTGAAGTCGCCCAAAGGGTTACTTCTGAAGCCATGCAAATCCATGGTGGGTACGGATATATGATGGAATATCCTGTTCAGCGTTATTGGAGAGATGCCAGGCTTTTGACTATTACTGAAGGGACTTCAGAGATTCAGCAGATTGTTATTGCAAGAGAACTGGGCATCTAGACTTACCCAAAAATCACTTGACAAAATCAGATTTTATATGCTAGAAAACCGATACTTCCAGCGGTTTTGAATCCAGTAAAGCAGCAGATATTGAGCATAATAATTTTTACTCGTTTATATGTAAATAAAGGAAGAGAACCTTATGGATTACAAAAACATAATTGTCACAAAAGAGGATCAAGGGATAGCCGTTATTACCCTTAATAGGCCTGATGTATTAAATGCCCTCAATGAAGAAGTAGGAAAGGACATAAGGAAGGCGGCAGGGCTTTTAAAAGATGATGACGATGTGAAGGTCTTGATAATAACAGGACAGGGAAAGGCATTTGCCGCAGGTGCGGACATAAAGGAACTCAAAGATGCCAGTCCGGCAGGGGCAAGGGATTGGGCCAGGGCCTTGTTCGATTCATTTGAGAGTCTGGGTAAGATATCCAAGCCTGTGATTGCAGCAGTAAATGGGATTGCCTATGGAGGAGGTTGTGAATTGGCTCTGGCCTGTGACTTTATCATTGCATCTGAAAAGGCGAAATTTGGAGTCCCTGAGATAAAGATAGGGGTCTTCCCTGGCGCAGGGGGGATGTATCGTCTGGCCCGGGCCGTTGGCTTACGTATGGCAAAGGAGATGGTTTTTGTTGGAGAACCGATCGATGCAAATACAGCAAAGAGTATAGGGCTTGTAAATAGAGTGTTTCCAGCAGATACCTTTATGGATGATGTGAAGGCTTTGGCCCGTAATATTGCATCGAAGAGTGGGATGACTTTAAAACTGGCCAAGCAGGCCCTTAATGAGGCCCAGGATTCTCCTGATCCGGAAGGCGTATACAGAGATATCGATGCCATGGGTGTTGTCTTTTCAACTGATGATCAGAAAGAGGGAATGGCTGCATTTGTTGAGAAAAGGGCCCCAAAGTTTACAGGAAAGTAGCATGAATATCTAATAATAACGCATGGGAATAAGGATGTCGATATGGGAATAGAGAAAAGAAAGCTTGCGGCGATTTCAGCCGCGGTTTTTACCTATTTAAAAGAGGAAGAAGATGCAATAGTATTGGAAAGGACCAAGGCTCCAGTTCAACTTTCGTTTAATGCATGGGGGTTATTTGGCCGCCAGGAAATGATGCGTATGAGAAATTTATTGCAGGGAAGAATGCTTCAAAGATAGAGGTTTCATTTATAATCTTTATCCTGTTTGAGTTGATAAAAGCTGTGGTGAATGTTGAGTTCTGTTACTTGTTAAAAATTATTGTATAAAGGATGTGAGATATGAATCAGAAAGCGAAACAAGAGAAGAAAAACCCTGTTAAGATTATGGATACGACCCTTAGGGATGGCCATCAATCGAGTCTGGCTACTCGAATGAGAACAGAAGACATGCTTCCCATTGCCGAGCAAATAGGCAATGCCGGTTTTTATGCTGTTGAGGTATGGGGCGGAGCAACCTTTGACGTGTGTACGAGGTTTCTAAATGAGGACCCCTGGGAAAGGGTCCGAATCTTGAAGAAGTATATACCCAAAACCCCGTTTCAGATGCTTTTGAGGGGTCAGAACCTTGTCGGTTACAGACATTACGCGGATGATCTGGCCAGAGAATTTGTTTATAAGTCATGTGAGGTGGGCATCGATATCTTTCGGGTATTTGATGCATTGAACGATGAGCGAAATTTTGAAACCTGTTTTGAGGCAATAAAAAAGTGTAAAAAGCATATTCAGGCCACGATCTGTTTCTCTTTGACAGAAAGAAGGCTGGGAGGCCCGGTCTTTAATATAGAGTATTTTGTCAACAAAGCAAAGGTTATGCAGGACATGGGCGCTGACACCCTTTGCGTAAAGGACATGGCCGGGTTGATCTCTCCTTATGATGTCTATGAATTGATAAAGGCATTAAAAGAGAAGATCGATATCCCAATCCAGTTGCATACGCACTATACAAGCGGGATGGCATCTATGGCTTACTTGAAGGCTATTGAGGCGGGTGTGGACATTGTAGACTGTGCGCTGGCTCCGTTTGCATTGAGGACTTCTCAGCCGGCAGTCGAACCGATCGTCGTCGCCTTACAGGGGACTGAAAGAGATACCGGTTTAGACCTGGGTTATCTCTTTGAATTAGGGCAATACATTGAATCCATTGCCCCCAAGTACAGAGACTTCCTTAATCAAACAAAGATGGCAACGATAGATACAGGAGTACTCCTGCATCAAGTACCGGGTGGCATGACCTCGAACCTGGTATCCCAGCTAAAGCAGGCTGATGCACTCGATAGAATCGATGAGGTTTACGAAGATCTGCCCAAGACAAGAAAAGACTTAGGGTATCCGCCTCTGGTTACTCCTACCAGCCAGATTGTTGGGATTCAAGCTGTCCAGAATGTGCTTTTTGGTCGATATAAGATGGTCACCGAGCAGGTAAAGGATTTGGCATACGGCCTCTATGGTAAAACCCCTGTGCCCATGGACAAAGAGGTACAGAAATTGATCCTTAAAGGATACGAAAGGGGAGAGGAACCGATTACCTGTAGAGCAGCAGACATACTGGAGCCGGAATTGGAAAAGGCCAGGGAAGAGACGAAAGGGATCGCGAAAGATATTGGTGACGTTCTGATTTATGCGCTTTACCCAACTACAGGCATGAGGTTTTTAAGATGGAAATACGGCCTGGAAGAACCTCCTGCTGAGGTAAGACCTAAAACCATGGAGGAAGTCAAGCGAGAGGATGAACTCATTGAAAAGGCAAAGGCAGGAAAACTGATTGAAAAACAAGAAAAGGCTATCCCTGAAAAGGGCGCAGATATTCGAACCTTTAATGTCTTTGTAGAGGATGAATACTATCAGGTGCAGTTAGAGGAAGCAGGTGGCTCTCCAGTTGTAACAGCTCATTCACCATTACCCAGACAGGTAACTTCACAACCTGCAGCAAGCAAAGAACCAGAAAAGAGGGAACATGCGAAAGAGGCACCTGTAGATATTGGAGAAGGGGAGACCGCCATAACTGCCCCTATACCTGGAATGATAATACGGTACAATGTAGATGTCGGGGATAATGTAAAAAGTGGTGATGTGGTTGTTATCTTTGAGGCAATGAAGATGGAGAACTCTCTGGCTTCATCGGTGGATGGAACTGTCAAGGCTATAAACTTTAAGAATGGAGATTCTGTTAAGAAAGGTCAAGTTCTGGCGGTGATTGGCTGAGGGACTTATTGGGTAGATTTAATCCCGGTATTTAAGTAACGAATTAATTTATAAAATTAAAGAAAGGAAGAGGTGAAATTAAGTGGCTGATGTTTTGGTTCCCATGGTTGGAAAAATAGTAGCGGTAGAAGTAAAGGTGGGTGACAAGGTAGAAGAGAATGACCAGATCGCCTTACTGGAAGCAATGAAGATGGAGATACCTGTTATTACTCCTTTATCGGGGACAGTAAAAGAGGTGAAGGTATCTGTCGATCAAACAGTTGAAGCGGATACGGTTCTTGCTGTGATCGAATGATTGGAATGTGTACTTCTATATTTTGGCATTTTATTAATTGTGTTGACCTTGAACTTCCCATTAACCGTTAATCGTTTTAAGGGGATAATGGGGATTTATTCTCTAAAGCCTTCAAACATTTCATCATTCATAATACAGATGCGAATTGATTGAAAGGTCAAAAAGAGATTAAAAAGGCCTACCACTCAATTTAACGAAACATATGCGCTTCGTTTATATTCGCCCTGATCTTTTGTTTTCGCAGGGGCAATAAGGGCTTTTTGTCTTTTTTTGCCTTTAGAAAGCATAAAAAGTCTCTTTTTATAATTCACAGAAGGAGACTTTTGAAAATCATGTTTCTTTTACAAAGGGCTCAAAAAGGGTTAAGACTACCATAGTTCTTGTCCATCCAAAAGAGGGGCGATTTTTAATTTTGGGTCAAAGAGGGGCAAGAGGAACCTGGGGGATGACTTTTTATGGGGCAGGATAATAAAAAGATTCTGGAAGAGGAGAGAAGGTGGGAAAAGGATTGCCTTGAAAGGCATACCTCTGGGAATGCCGAAATGGACTGGGGTATGAAGGTCAAGACGCTTTATACCCCTAATGATATCGAAGATATCGATTATTTAGAGGATATAGGCTTCCCAGGAGAGTACCCTTATACAAGAGGGCCGCACCCGTCAATGTATTTGGGGAGGCTCTGGACAATGAGGCAATACTCAGGATATGGAACTGCGGAAGAGACAAATAAGAGATACAAGTATTTACTTGAACAAGGGCAGACCGGTCTTAGTGTTGCTTTTGATCTCCCTACCCAGATAGGTTATGACTCGGATCATCCTCTCTCTCAAGGCGAAGTAGGTAAGGTAGGGGTCGCTGTCGATTCACTTGCTGATTTGGAGAGAATTTTCGATGGACTTCCATTGGATAAACTGAGTACCTCTATGACCATTAATGCCCCGGCTGCAATATTACTCGCGATGTATTTGGCGCTTGCAGAGAAACAGGGGATAAGTTTTGAAAGACTGAATGGTACGATACAGAATGATATTTTAAAGGAATATACGGTTCGAGGCACATACATATTTCCAGTAAAGCAATCTATCCGGTTGATCACCGATATATTTGAGTACTGCTCAAGGTATGTGCCAAGATGGAATACGATTAATATAGCAGGCTATCATATGAGAGAAGCCGGTGCAACGGCTGTTCAGGAGATAGCCTTTACCTTCGCAGATGCTATTGAATATGTGAATGCGGGTATAAAGGCCGGGTTGAATGTTGATGATTTTGCTCCTAGAATTTCATGGATATTTAATACACACAACAACTTCTTTGAAGAGATAGCAAAGTACAGAGCGGCTAGAAAGCTATGGGCTAAGATTATGAAGGATAGGTTTGGCGCGAAAGACCCGAAGTCATTGATGTTTCGATTTCATACCCAGACCGCTGGGAGTGCGCTTACTGCCCAACAACCCGTTAATAATGTTGTAAGAGTCGCATTTCAAACCCTTGCAGCAGTATTGGGAGGTGCCCAATCCCTGGCTTCATGTTCATATGACGAGGCACTGGCCTTACCAAAAGAAGATTCAGTACGCCTTTCCTTGAGAACCCAGCAGATAGTAGCCCATGAGATAGGAGTTACTGAAACAGTGGATCCTATGGGCGGTTCTTTTTATATTGAATGCCTTACAAAGAAAATGGAAGAAGAGATAGAGGGTTATATAAGTAAGATAGATGAGCTGGGTGGAGCTGCTGTTGCTATTGAAAAAGGATATATCCAGCAGGAAATTCAAGAGAGTGCTTATCGCCATCTAAAAGAGGTGGAATCGGGGAAGAAAGTGGTGGTGGGGGTAAATAGGTACCAGTTAGAAGAGCCTCCTTCTAAAGGTTTACTGAAGGTTGATCCCAAAGTTGGAGAGATTCAGATTAAGAGGTTAAAAGAACTTAAAACCACAAGGGATAACAAAAAGGTAGAATCCGCTCTTTCAGAGTTAAAAAAGGCAGCTGTATCTAAAGTCAATTTGATGTCTTCGATACTGGATGCGGTTAAGACATATGCTACACTGGGTGAGATATGCGATGTTTTGCGGGATGTTTTCGGAGAATATGAAGGAACATTGACAATTTAGTATGTTCAGTCTATTCCTAAAAAAAGGAGGAGATAAATGAACCAAAATAAAAAGATCAGGGTTCTGGTGGCAAAACCTGGCCTGGACGGTCATGATAGAGGGGCAAAGGTTATTGCGCGTGCTTTAAGAGACTCTGGAATCGAAGTTATCTATACAGGGATTCGTCAAACCCCTGAGCAGATTGTTGAAGCATCACTTCAGGAGGATGTAGATGCTCTTTTATTGAGTATTCTCTCAGGTGCTCATGGTTTTTTATTCCCTAGGATCATGGAGTTATTGAAGGAGAAAGGATTAGGTGATATACTTGTTTTAGGTGGGGGGATCATCCCTGAGGATGATATACCAGAGATGAAGGCACTGGGAATTTCAGATGTCTTTGGCCCAGGTACGCTTACTTCGACAATTATAGACTATATCAAAGAAAATTTATCGAAAAATTAGTATAATTGCAATGTAGCCAACCTTTATAAGTAAAGCGGATTACATTGGAGGAGGTGCTCATTATGGAATTGGTTGATGATGTACGCAAAGGTTCAGTCAGGGCATTGGCCAAACTCATTACATTGGTGGAAAACGAAATGCCGAATGCACTTGAAGCAATGGAGAATATCTATCCTTACACTGGGAATGCTTATATTATTGGCATTACCGGTCCTCCTGGAGCAGGGAAGAGCACATTGACTGATAAAATTACCCAGAAACTGAGATCGCAGAATTTTACTGTGGGGATTGTTGCAATTGATCCAACCAGTCCTTTTAGCGGTGGAGCACTTTTGGGCGACAGGGTGAGAATGCAAGGGATAAGCAGTGATGAAGGTGTTTTTATCCGTAGTATGGCTACAAGAGGAAGTCTGGGTGGACTCTCACGCGCAACAGGTGATACGGTAAAGATTCTCGATGCATTTGGAAAGGATTATGTTATAATTGAAACCGTTGGTGTTGGACAGGATGAAGTAGATATCATTAAGACTGCCGATGTATCGATACTTGTTGTAATGCCGGGAGGTGGTGATGATATCCAGGCAATAAAAGCAGGCATTATGGAGATTGGAGATATTTTTGTGGTGAATAAGTCCGATAGGGATGGAGCTGATAGATTGGTTACAGAGATTAATATGATGCTTAATTTGGGTGCAACCACAAGAGACTGGATACCACCTGTTTTGAAGACGATTGCACCCGAAGAAAAAGGGGTGGATAGCCTCCTTGAAAAGATAAGTGAACACAGGGAATTCTTGGTTTCGAGTGGAAGGCTGTCTTACCAAAGAAAAGAAAGGATACGAAACGATATCATCAAGATTGTAGAGTATGAAATATTTCGATATCTGGATAGATTGATAAGAGAGGATAAAGAACTTTTTGAGCAACGCTTGGAAGACATCGTTTCCAAAAAAGAAGATCCATACAGGATATCAAAAAAAATGATAGATGCCATAGGCAGAAGGATATCAGATAACTAGTGTCCATCCAGAAATGAGAAATTTTGTTCAAGATCAAGGAAGGCGAAGATTTTAA
>JAUXFK010000042.1 GCA_030623035.1 Deltaproteobacteria bacterium
TAGTGATATACTGTTCTTTCTTTATGCTCAATTGGATGCGAGTTTTACACGGATTAAAATTTGATTGCCGCTCCTTGCAACTCTTTTCAAAAAGCTAAACTCTTACAATTTATCAAATTTCTTGAGAAAGTACACTAAGGAGAGGATCATATATTGAAGAAAATTGGGAATATAATACGATCATTGTTTTTAGTTAGGTTAGCTTTTCTCTTGAAATATAACCTGTATTATCCTATATTGATTGCAAATCAGATGAAATATTTTCATAATATAGACCCTCTTCACTATTTCAATCAACTATTTGATGAGGTTTGAAATGATGAATGATGAAAACATCCCCCCACTTAGAGGCATAAAGGTACTCGATCTCAGTCAGGCTTATTCAGCTCCGCTGTGTGGCATGATGCTGGGTGACATGGGAGCGGATGTGATAAAGATCGAAAGATTACAAGGAGAGGCAATGCGTTACGGAAGGGCAGCAGGCATGGATGACCTTGATAAAGGAAAAGGTGAAAAAAACGACGCCTCTGTGTTTCTTGCTGTCAACAGGAGCAAAAGAAGCCTTGTTGTGGACATCAAGCAGGAAGAAGGCAAAGAAATTATGCTCAAGCTGGCTGGACATGCCGATGTCTTTATTGAGAACTTTCGTCCCGGAGTCATGGATCACCTGGGACTTGGCTATGAGAGGGTCTGCGAACTCAATCCTCAGATCATATATGCCTCCCTCACAGGTTGGGGGGATAAGGGGCCACTTGCCCACAGAATAGGTGGAGACATGTGGGCACAGGCAATGGGGGGAGTGGTCAGCCGCCAGGGAAGCGTTGATGGTCCGCCATCATTGAGCGGCATAGCATTCGTTGACCAGGGGACAGCAGGAATCATGGCCTTTGGGATAATGGTGGCCTTATTCGTCCGCCAACGCAGCGGTGTCGGACAATATATGAGCGTCAATCTGCTTCATAGCCTTCTCCATATGGAATCTACGGAAGTGTCCGAATATCTGATCGATGGAAGACTGGTAACAAAGATCGGAAGGGGGCTCCCTCCCCATGTTGTTGCCCCACCTGCGGGTGTTTATCCTGCTAAGGATGGAGATGTGGTAACCATATTTGGTACAGGGAAACAGTGGCCGATCTTTTGTAATATTCTTGGAGTGCAGCACTTAGAAAATGACCCAAGGTTTACAACAGACGATCTGAGGATTGAACACCGTGAACAACTGTATTCGATCCTGGATCAGGCATTTGCAAAAAAGACAAGAATAAAATGGCAACAGCTATTTAAAGAGGCAAAATTACGCTGCGATCCATGTCTGAACTACGAGGAGCTGTTTGCCCATCCTCAAGTGGAGGCAAACGAGATGCTTACCAGTCTGATGCATCCGGTTCGGGGAAGTATCAAGATGGTAAATGCCCCAATAAAGTTTTCGAAGACTCGGCCAATGCCCTGTATCCCACCGCCACTTTTGGGAGAACACAGTAAGGAGATCCTCCTTGAACTGGGTTATAGTGAACTACAGATTAACGAGCTTATTCGCAAGGAAATAATCAAGGTTTATAGATAAGTTTAATCAAAGGGACCCTTCGGTTTATGCAAAAAACGCCACCATTAGATTATCTTTTTCATCCCCATTCGATTGCCATACTTGGCGCTTCAGCAAACCCGGCCTCTAAGGGATACGACTATTTAAAGGGTTTCCTTGAGTTTGAATTTCCCGGCCGGATTTATCCGGTAAATCCAAAGTCGGATGAGATCCTCGGTCTTAAGGCCTATCCCCACATAAAGGATATCCCCGGAGAGGTTGAATACGTTATCTCCTGCATAAATGCCCGTTCATTGATTGACATGATGGCTGATTTTTCTTCTAGGGGGGTAAAGGCTATACAGCTTTATACCTCCGGTTTTAGCGAAACAGGTGAGCCTGAAGGCATTGCACTGGAACAAGAATTGATAAAAAAAGCCGGGGACAAGGGGATACGCGTGCTTGGGCCGAATTGTATGGGCATACACTATCCAGGGGGTAAAATGGCCTTTGGCAGGGCAAAGTTCTCAAAGAAGGACGGACAGGTCGGAGCCCTGGTTCAAAGCGGCGGACATGGCTGGCATCTCCTTTGCAGCGGCTCATTACGTGGTCTTGGGTTCAGTAAGATAATCAGCTTTGGAAATGCATCGGACATAAATGAGACAGATTTACTTGAATATCTTGCAGAGGATAGAGAGACTAAAATAATCGCCGCTTATATTGAGGGGATTAAAGATGGTCGCAGGTTTTCGAATATTGCAAGAATTACGGCTCAACAAAAGCCGCTTATTGTGATAAAGGGCGGACGAACTGACGCAGGAAAGAGGGCTGTTGCCTCCCATACCGGTTCCCTGGCAGGCAGTAACAGGGTGTGGGATTCTTTCTTTAATCAGACTGGAATCATTCAGGCATACAGTCTGGATGAGTTGATAGATTTTATTATACCCTTTGTATATTTTCCAATAATAAAGCAAGGCAACGTGGGAATTGTAGGAGGTGGAGGCGGGGCCAGCGTACAGGCCGCTGATGACCTTGAGTATCAGGGGCTAAAAGTGCCCTCTCTACCAGCCGAGATCAGGGACGAACTAAAGGGGTTCACACCTCTGGCAGGCTCCATTCTGGGGAATCCTGTGGATACTGTTGAAATGTGGGATCCACACAGCTTTGTTCGAACCTTTGAGTTAGTCGCATCGTGGGAAGGGATTGACCTGATGCTTGCTCATTTGGTAGTAGAGATTGCTGCTCAATGGCAGGGGCAGAGCATACTGGACGGTATAGTAGATGGCCTGCTTGCATGCAAGAATACCATCGGGAAACCAATAGCCGTTGTTCTCCAGTCCTTTGGGACCCCCCGTGGTACAGCTACCCTCTATGACATTCAAAAAAGGCTTGCAAACTGTGGTATTCCAGTATATCCTACTACAGGAAGGGCAGGAAAAGCAATCGGTAAGTTCATCAAATATCACAAAAATCTCTAATTATTTAACCCATATTATTGTATTCTATCTTGCCCCCCTTTTTTGCTGCCTGGGATAGGTTTTTTTGACCCCTATATGGCTCGCTTCATGCATTTTCATAAACCCCGCCCAAAGGATTTCAACCACTTGAAAATGCTATCTTCTGCTGAGTTTATCCTGAGAAACGAAGGGTCAATATGGGTATCTTAAAACCCTGCCAAAAGTCGCTCAAAAGGAAATTATCTTGTATTACCAAACAAT
Organism: Deltaproteobacteria bacterium; assembly: GCA_030623035.1. Taxonomy (GTDB): domain Bacteria; phylum Desulfobacterota; class UBA8473; order UBA8473; family UBA8473; genus JAUXFK01. Next base: position 3,241 of record JAUXFK010000042.1, read on the forward strand.
TAAAAAATTTGACCACCGCCTTAGCAACTAAAATTTCAAAAAGCTAAACTGTTACAAAAAATTCTATTTCAATTATTAATTAAAGAAGGAGGAGAACTATGGAACAAGGGGATTATACACCAGCTATAGAACCGGGTGCGCAATTAGAAAGGGATATTGAATGGGTAAAAAAAGAGATACTCGTGGAGAAAGATCCTAAGAGGATGATTGCTAAGGTCATCTTTAACAGACCTGAGAAATTGAATTCACTGATGCGGAGCCACTATCTTTATCTGGCAAAAATAATGAGTGAGTTAAACTGGGATAATGAGGTTAAAGTAATCATCTTTAAGGGAGCAGGGAGGTGCTTTGGAACCGGGCATGATGTCGGCGAATTGGGAACCATGCACGGCCATGACACAAAAGGAAAGGCAAAACGCCCGAGTCAAAAGCAAAGGCTGTTGGTGGATATGGGGCTCAGAGAACATATCATTGAGCCGATTTACCGTTGCGTCAAGACCACGATTTCTCAGGTGCATAACTATTGCTACGGTGCTCACTTCCAGATAGCCATGGCTTCAGACCTGGTGCTCTGCACTCCGGATGCCCGGTTTACGCATCCGGGGTTTAGATATATTGGCCCTACCCTTGACCTTGCTTTGTGGTTACAGATTATGGGGGTAAGAAGACTTAAGGAGATGGTCTTAACCGGCAGACCATTTACAGCGGAAGAGGCAATGCAATACGGGCTGGTGAATAAGGTGGTTCCAGATGATAAGCTGGAGGAAGAGACAGATAAGATGGCAGAAGCAGCGGCATCCTTGCCGTTCGATGGTATTGTCATGGGAAAGACCTTTCTACAGGGAGTTCTGGACGCTGCCGGAGTCGGAGTAGGCGAATATATCGGCTACATGGGCCATGCGATGCAGACAGGCATCCATTATGAACCAGGAGAATTCAACTTACTAAAAGAGAGGAGAGATAAAGGGATAAAGGGATCCACTATAACGAGAGACGGTATGTGGCCCGAGGGGTATGATTTGAGATAATTTTCCCTTTGCTCTTGTTCTGGACACCGCTTTTTGCTCGGGACACCTTTGAACGACCATAATTTCGGATAGAATAGATTGATCTTAGACCTGCATATACATACAACGATCTCTGGAGACAGTATCATCACCCCACAGATGCTTGTCCCCGCGGCCATAAACGCTGGCTTAGATGGGGTTTGCATTACTGAACACGGGATTGAAAAGTCAAGGATTGCCGAAAAGCTGGCAAAGGAGTTTGATTTTCCTGTTTTTGGTGGGATGGAGGCAAGCACCGAGCTGGGTGACATCCTGATTTTCGGAATCGATAGCTATCCCAGGGTTATATATAAAGCCACGGAACTAGTGGAATTTGTCAAAGAGGCGGGCGGGGTAACAATCGCCGCCCACCCCTTTAGAAGTAATTTTGGGCGGTCAACCTACAAGAAGAGCTTGACTGTTGATGCAGCATGTGAATCTAAAATCCTTCAACTGGTGGATGCGATGGAGACATTTAATGGGTGGTCAACCGAGGAGGAGGTTACACTCTGTCAAGAGGTAAGCAATACTTTGGGACTAAATAGTACCGGAGGGAGCGATGCCCATATCCCAAAGCAGGTTGGCTGTTGCGTAACCATATTTGAAAACCAAATAGAGAACGAGGCAGAACTTGTAGCCGCGTTGAAACGAGGGGAATTCATAGCCCAAGACCGCCGTATTGCCGAGCATAAAGGCCCGGCGAATTGGTTCAGTTAGGGTATTTTCGGATTAAGACTGTGTAAAGGAGCAGTATAAGGGGTTTTACTCAAATATCATTTAGGTTATATGTAAGGGTATGAGAGGCAGTTCCAGTGGCTATTGAAATAATCTGCGCCTTTGCTTTGTTCTTAGAGCTTATCTCCAGTAATGCAACGCTGCCAGGTCCTTTAATCTGACGGGGAAATGTGGGGCTGCCGGGGTTAATCAGGAAAACACCTTTATGGATTTCCAGCAGAGCAACATGGCTATCTCCAAAAATAAGTAAGTCTACGCTTCCTCTAAACTCATACTGCATGGCCTCTTCCAGGGTTCTCCAGGAAGGCTCTGGATAATCTATCCCATGAGTTAGACCGATACGAAAACCGAAAAGATCCAATACGATATTGTCTCTTAGTCGGGGGTCATTGGGTAGCCATATGTCACCATTGCCACGCACTGCCATCACCTTTGCTATCGTCTCAAGCTCATCCAACACGGATAAAAGATAGATATCTCCTGCATGAAGGATAAGATCAACCCCTGCAAAGATATCCTTTATCTGTGGAGGAAGCCTTTCTTCTTTTTTTGAAATATGGGTATCAGAGATCAATCCCAGTCTCATTTTGATATATACCGGTCTTCTTGTTGTACACGATGGATTTGAGATTTTTAAAAAGTTTTCTTGTTATCAAATATTAAATATTATAAGTATGAGATGTCAAGTTAATTTATCTTCAAAACACCTTTGAGAATCGGATCGGAGGTGAAGAAAATGGATCGGAACCAGGGCAAAAAAGTAAAAAGTGCTATCCTGCCTTTGGAGGGGATAAAGGTACTCGATCTCACCCAGGCAATGATGGGAGCGCTCACCGCCATGATGCTGGGGGATATGGGCGCGGATGTGATCAAGGTGGAGCGGATTCAGGGAGAAGCAATCAGACATGGTCGGCCTGCTGCAATGGACGACCTGTATGAGGAGGAACTGAAGAAAGGTGAATCCCCGGATTCTGCGATGTGGTTGGGGAGCAACCGAAGCAAAAGAAGCCTTGCAATCGATATCAAGACCGAACAGGGCAAGGAGATAATTCTAAAGCTGGCAGGAGAGACTGATGTCTTTATGCAGAACTTTCGCCCCGGGGTTATCGAAAGGCTGGGGCTGGGCTATGATGTCATATCCGAAATCAACCCTCAAGTCATATATTGTTCCATATACGGCTTTGGTAAAACGGGTCCCCTGTCCCGAAGGGTGGGTGGGGACATGTGGTCCCAGGCGATGGGAGGGGCAATCAGCCAACTGGGAACCCCGGACGGCCCCCCCTCGATGGTGCCCTTCATCTTTGTGGATCATGGGGGCGCTGTCATGACAGCTTACGGCATAATGCTGGCTCTCTTTGCAAGAGAGAGAACCGGCCTGGGGCAGGACCTGGACGTAAGCCAGTTGGATGTTATGATGGCGCTGCAAACAACAGAGATATCAACATATCTGGCAGATGGAATCCAGCGCACAAAGGTAGGACGGGGGAACCCCTTCTTCTCTCCCTTTCGTGCAAAGGACGGGGATGTTATGGTTATGCTGGGTGTGGGCCCTACATGGCCTATCTTCTGCCGTGTGTTAGACGTTTCGCATCTAGAAAAAGACCCCCGGTTTGAAACCGAAGCTGCCAGATTCAAAAACGCTGAGGAACTTTACCCTATCCTTGACGAGTCCTTCAGCAACAAGACCAGGGTCGAGTGGCAGCAGATCTTCAGGGAAAACAAGCTTCGTTGTGACCCGTGCCTCACATATGAAGAACTCTTCGCTCACCCCCAGGTGGAGGCAAACGAGATGGTCGTCAACTTCCAGCACCCGCAACGTGGTACAATGAAGATGCTCGGTATTCCGGTTAAGTTGAGGAAGACCCCTGGCAAAGCGGATACGCCACCTCCTTTACTGGGTCAACATACTGAGGAGATACTCCTCGAACTTGGTTGCAGTAAAAAGGATGTAGAAGAGTTAAGTAACAAAAAGGTAATAAAAAAAGGCAATTAAATAATATTCGTACGAAAAGGCAAAGAGCCATCAATAATCAATGCCGAAATTTAGGAGGGTTAATATGAATTATAAAACAATTATCTATGAAGAGGCCCCGCCCATTGGTATCATTACCCTCAACCGACCGGATAAGTTAAATGCCATAAACGACCTGATGTTGGATGAGATTGAGGCAGCTCTTGGCGAGGCAGAGCAGGAAGATGAAATAAAATATGTTGTCTTAAAAGGGGCGGGTCGATGTTTCTCTGCAGGGCAGGATCTCTGTGGAGAGGGGACTACTGTGGTAATGCCCCCTGACCCACGATTGAGATCGCCACTTACCCCTATCTTCAGAACAGATGCAACGCTTATGAGAAGGTGGCAGCGTATATCCGGCTTTTCCAAGCATATCATTGCACAGGTTCATGGTTATTGTCTGGCTATGGGCTGCGACTTGATGATGATGTGTCGTACTGCAATAGCAAGTGAGGATGCTATATTCGGCGACCCATCGGTGAGAATGGGCTATGCCTCGGCGAATCCGTTATGGACATGGAAGGTAGGCCCAAAGAGGGCAAAGGAACTACTTCTCACCGGGAGATACATCGATGGAAAGGAGGCATTTCGAATCGGTCTGGTAAACAGGGTAGTTTCCGGCGAGAGCCTGGAGGATGAAGTAGAAGATGCCATAGAAGCAATAGACCTGGGTGCCGGTGGCATTGGAGGGGCTGATGCAGAGTCGGGATTTCTTACCTTTGGCTATGCTGCCCACAACATCGCAGGGCTTGGTGCTGCCTGGGGTTTCTCTGCTGGTCTCCATGCACTGAGCGCTGTTCAGCGTCGCGGATTTGCCCCTTATGAGTTCAATTTTTGGGAAGCAAAGGATAGAGTAGGCATGAAGGATGCGATTGCACAAAGGGATGCACCTTTTGACAAGCTTTTTCCAAAACCGAAAGGAGGCGCAAGATGAAAACATTCCGAGATGTTGTCAAATGGAAAAGCCAGTATCAAAAGAGGCAGTGGGAGGCAACACCTTATGAGGGCCGGGAATTTAGCGCTGCCCTTTATGAGAAAGACGGTCCAATCGCACGCATCACTCTCAATCGACCGGAGAAGAGGAATGCCCTGAACGATGCCATGTTTAGTGACCTTATGGCGGGGCTACATAAGGCCAATGATGACTCAGATGTAAAAGTAGTGATCATAAGGGGTGCCGGCCCCAATTTTAGTTCTGGCCATGATCTGTCAAGCCCCGAGGGAGAGGAATCGCCGCCTGTTCATCCGAGCCTGGCGCCAAGTGTGAGAGATTTTTATAATATAGAAAAGCGCCGTTGCAATAAACATGAAGACATTTTCAACTTTCCAAAGCCGACAATTGCCCAGGTACACGGATACTGTATTGGTGCTGGCATGGAGATGCAGGCTGCTTGTGATATAACGATAGCAGCCGAAGATGCCCAGTTCGGTCTCCGCGGTTTCGGTATAGCCCCCATTGGAGTTTACGGCCATAATTTAGGCCCCTGGCCTGGTGCTTCTCCTAAACTGCTGGGGGGAAATTTCCTTCCTGAGCTCTCTGGAAAGGAAATGGAGATGGCAGGTACGATAAACAAGACCGTGTCAATTTTGAAACTGGAGGAGGAGGTAAATAAGTGGGCACAGGCGATCGCCAGCCAGCCTACTGATGCTCTGGCAGTTGCCAAAGAGTTTATTAACGGCATGCTCGACATAACCGGATATGGTGCCATGTGGAGGACGCACTACGAAGGGCATGTAATGATTCAATGGGTGCGATTCAGAAAAGATGAGGTCAGTTTCTACAGGTCCAAGAAAGACCGGGGGCTTAAGGGATTTCTCCAGGAAAGGGCGATGCACTCCACTCCCAAGAAGGAGCATGGCAGAGAATAAAAAAGCAAGGAGATACGTTATGAACTATCAGACCATTTTATATGAGGAAGCGGACAGGATAGGGACGATTACCTTGAACCGGCCGCATAAGATGAACGCAATAAACGATCTCATGCTTGAAGAACTCGATGACGTATTGCGGGCAAAGGAGACGGATATTGATTTAAAGGCAATAGTAATAAGAGGAGCCGGGCGCTGCTTCTCTGTGGGTCAGGACCTCTCCGGTGAGGGCAATGCCGAGGTTATGCCCCCTGACTCCAAGGCTGATATCTCAGCAAAGGGTTTAATAGAGGCAGGCACACGCTGGAACAGGCGATTGGAGTATATCTTTAACTACTTAAAGCCCATTGTTGCCGAGGTTCATGGGTACTGCCTCGGCCTTGGTTGCTATTTGGCCATGGCATGTGATATTACCGTTGCCGGCGAAGACGCTGTCTTTGGTGATCCATCACTGCGGATGGGGCTGATTACAGGTATTCCCCTTTGGACCTGGTTCATAGGGACAAAGAAGACAAAGGAGCTTTTGTACCTGGGAAGATATATCGATGCGAGTGAGGCCGAAGAGATATGCCTTATCAACAGGGCGGTTCCCTCTGATATATTGGGCGAAGAGGTGCAAAGATACGCATCGGCTCTGGCTATAAGTCCTGGCGATGGAATGGTGGTAGTCAAGGAGAGTATCAACGCTCAGATGGAGGCCCGTGGGGTAGGAGCAGGATGGCGTTTCCTCACCCAGATGCAGACCATCAACTGGATGCAGCAAAAACAGATCCTGGCCAATGAATTCAACTTCTGGGAGGTAAGGGACAAGAAAGGGCTCAAGACTGCTATCAAGGAACGGGATGATACCATTGAAAAGTTCTTTCCAAAACCCTGATATCGCTTTTTTAAAGCAAAATAGAGTAACTATTCAGCCACAGATTCACCCCAGTACGATCATCCTGACCTACGGGGCAGGCACAGATGAACGCAGACAGGTTTAAATACAAAGAAATCACTGATATTATTCTTAGAAGTTTTTATGAAGCTTATAATGAGCTTGGTGATGGATTTCTGGAATCTGTCTATGAAAACGCCTTATATATTGTCCTAACTGGGTATGGACTATGTGTGTAAAGGCAAAGAGATATTTCTGTGTTTTTTCTAGGTAAAGTAATTGGAGAAGAAAAAACATCAGTGATGATCAGCGTAGATCGGCGGCTGAGTAGTTACAAATCTTTTAAAAAAAAGGGGTTGAAATGCCTGTATGGAATACAAAGATGAAGGAGTTAGCTGATGGCGTTTATGCTTATATTCAGGCAAAGGGAACATGGTTTGTCAGTAATGCAGGGCTTATTATAGGTACACAGGATGCAATTGTGATAGATTCTTTATCGAATAAGGAGATGGTTCAGGCTTTTATCGATGAGATCAAGAGAGTCACAAAAAGGCCGGTCAAGTTTTTGATAAATACCCATAGTCATGGTGATCATATATGGACAAACCACTACTTTTACCAGGCAAAGACCATATGCCACTCGAAATGCCGAGATACAACGAATGAGAATATTAACACAGACCCCAAATCTTATGAGACCGTCTTTCCAGGATTACTTTTCGATGGGGCCAAAGCCACTTTACAGGATATTACCTTCGAAGAGAAACTAACCATGTATCAGGACGATCGGAAGGTTGAATTGATCTATGCAGGCCCTTCACACACGACCGGCGATATATTCATTCACCTGCCCGATGAGAGAATCGTTTTCTGCGGAGATCTGCTCTTCTATCAATGTACCCCTCTCGCTTTGATGGGGTATATCCAGGGCTGGATCAATACCCTGGATCTTTTGGCCGATCTAGAAGCAGATATATATGTGCCTGGTCATGGCCCGATCACGGACAGGAAAGGGGTCATGGGGTGTCAAGAGTATCTGATTCATATTACCAAAGAGGCTAAAATACGCTTCGATGCAGGGATGAGAGACTTAGAAGCAGCGAAGGATATGAATCTGGGTAAATTTACGAAATGGGCAGACTTTGAAAGGATTGTGGCCAATGTGAAGCGACTGTACAGTGAATTTAGAGGAGAAGAGCCGGCCACACCCCTGGATATAACAGAGATATTGCCCGAAATGATTAGAATGGTGAGGTGATAATAGAGATGAAACTTGTAACTTTTGAGGTGAAGACCTCTTTGGGGATATTCGATAGAATTGGGGCAATCATTAAGGATAAGATTGTGGATCTTACACTTGGGTATGCTACGTATATCGCAGAAGTCGATAAGCAAGACAAGGCCTTTGATATGGCAAATGCCCTTGTGCCACCTTCTATGCTTAATTTCCTTGACGGTGAGCAAGGGGCAATGGAAGCAGCAAGAAAGACCGTTGAGTATATTACGGGAATTATCTCACAATGGAAAGAGATCGAGGCCCCCAATGGAGGGAAGGTGGTATACAGGAAAGACAAGGTAAAGCTCAAGGCGCCTCTGCCAAACCCCAGGTTGATGGTAGATTTCTCTACATTCGAGGCTCATATAAAGATGGGCTGCGAAAAAATGGGAGTAGATGTCCCCAAAGAATGGTATGAAATCCCCATCGGGTACAAGGTAAACCTTTGTTCCATAGTGGGCACAGAAGAGCCTATTTTTTGGCCTTCATTTACAGAGAGATTTGATTATGAACTCGAGCTTGCCATTTGTATCGGCAAAAAAGGCAAGGACATACCAGAGGAAAAGGCCTACGAATATGTAGCAGGTTATAGTGTGGTTAATGATATGAGTGCCAGAGACATCGAAATGAAAGAGATCCTCACTATGCCACTGGGACCGATTAAAGGCAAGGACTTTGATACAGGAACGGTAATGGGCCCCTGTCTGACAACGCATGATGAGATAAAAGATCCACACAATCTAAAGATGACCGCAAAAGTCAATGGTGAGTTCTGGTCCAGGGCCAATACAAAGGATATGTATTGGAAGATCCCCAGGCTTATCTCTCATCTATCAAAAGACCAGACACTATATCCTGGTTGTATGTTCCTTTCCGGTACCCCCGGCGAAGGGTGCGGTATGCATTTTGACAGATGGTTGAAACCCGGTGATATTGTTGAACTTGGGATAGAGAATATAGGTATTATAAGAAATCAGGTAGTAAGGGAGAAATCTTTGTAAAATTCGTTGGGATAATGTTAAAATCTTTATGTAGGAAAGGAGATAGATATGGCGACTGCTGAAAAGATTAAATCAAGTCGGAGGTTTGATGCATGCCCGGTAACAGAGACATCATCAGGGATTCCTGTAAATGAAGTTTATGGGCCTCAGGATTTAGAACGCATTAATTATTCGAGGGATATTGCAAACCCCGGTGAATATCCTTTCACAAGGGGTATATGGAAAAACATGTATCGCGGGAAATTATGGACAAGAAGGGTTTTTACCGGATTGGGTTCAACAGCGGACACGAATAAGAGATATAAGTATTTGCTGGAGAAGGGGGCATCAGGGTTGTACTGTTTCGGTGATACAATCACTCATCAGGGGATTGATCCAGACCATCCTCTCGCTGAAGGCTATGCAGGTGTCAGTGGTGTTTCTATGGTTTGCCTCCAGGACATGTATGATCTCTTTGAAGGTATATCTTTAGAAGATGTAAGCGTTTCTTTTAATAATCCTTCAATGGCAGCAACAGTCGTGTATGCAGCTTTTGTTGCCTATGCAGAAGAGATGGGATACGATCTCACAAAGATCAGCGGTTCTATCCTGAATGAGCCGATTCATTTGGTTTACAGTATGTATGAGACCAATGCCAAACCATTAGACCTCGCTGCAAAATTGGCAACCGATGTGATTGAGTATTCCATGAAAAACACCCCGAGATGGCATCCGATTGCTCCCAATGCTTACGATATGCATGAAAAAGGAGCAAATGCCATACAGGAGATGGCATTTACCATCGCTATTATGGAAGAGTACATCCGAAGAATGATAAACAGGGGGTATCATATAGATGAGTTTGCAAAGAGGGTGAATGTATTTGGATGTGCCTGCGATATTGACTTCTTTGAAGAGATCTGCAAATTCAGGGCTGCTAGAAGGGTATGGGCTAAATTGATAAAGGACAAATACTGCGCAGAGAAACCAGAGTCTAGCAGGTTATATCTATCAGTTCATACCTCAGGCAATTCACTCACTGTGCAACAACCTGTAAACAATGTCGCAAGGGTTACTCTCCAATCCCTTGCTTGTGTGCTGGGTGGGCTGCAATCCTTTGATCCTGCAGGATACGATGAAGGCTATTATATCCTTACAGAGCACTCGGCTTTAACCTCTCTCAATATCCACAACATACTTGCCTATGAATCAAGGGTTGCAAGTGTAGCAGATCCGCTGGCAGGGTCTTATTTTGTAGAGTCACTTACAAACAATATGGAAGAGGAGATGTTTAAGATTATCAATAAGATAAATGACATGGGTGGTGCGATTAAAGCAACGGAGTCAGGTTGGATCGGTTCAGAACTGGAGAGTGAACTCATCAAAGAACAAAAGGAAATAGAAGAAAAGAAAAGAATTATAGTAGGGATGAATGAGTTTGTGATTCCAAAGGAAGAAGAGGTTCCAATAAAGGTGGGCAGGGATAGACCTCTCGATGAACAGATTACAACCTCAAAGAAGAGAGAAGACGAAATCAAAAGAATCAGGGAAAAGAGGGACAAAAAGAAGGTAAAGGATGCATTAGAAGATTTGAGGGTAGAAGCTTCAAAGGGCGAGGGCCATAACCTGATACCATTGATGAAGGAATCATTGAGAGCAAAAGCAACCCTGGGGGAGATACTAGGTGTGATTCGTGAGGCGAATGGTGCAAGTTATGACCCATACGGTGTTTTACAGTATTCCCTTTAAATTTATTTAGTTAATCATCTTATTCGAACTGATTAGTACTTAAGCGACAGTTTTCACAAGCTTCCTTGAAAGGCCTCTTCACCAGGTCTTTAAAAAGGTCAATCCCGGTGAGGAAAAAGGTCTTTCAAACAGGCTCTTAACGGTAATATCCAGAGCCGTCGCTTTTGGATTAGGAAAGGAGTGAATTATGATAGAGGATTCCGAAAGGAAGATTAAGGTAATTGTGGCCATGCCTGGGTTGGATTGCCACGATAGAGGGATTGTATATTTAAGCCATGTGCTAAAAGAGGCTGGAATGGAAGTGGTTTATCTGGGGAAGTTCAATACACCAGAACGCATAGTCAATACTGCAATTGAAGAAGATGCCGATGTAATTGCCATGAGTTACTTAAACGATCATCTTTATATGATATTTTTCCCAAAGGTTGTTGCGTTAATGAAAGAGAAAGGATGCAGCGATATATGCGTCGTAGCCGGCGGAAGGATCATAGAGGAAGACAGACCTAAACTAAGAGAATATGGTATAACCGGATTTTTTGGACAGAGTACCCCTACTCAAGAGATGGTTCGGCATATAGAAAATCGGGTAAAAAGCGAGAGGTGGAAGGAGATATAGAGAGGATACTGAGAAAGGGGAAAAGAGAGTGCCCCCCTCCTAAACCTAAACTATTTCTGAAATTCAAGTATTGTATCTTTGACAAGATCAAGATCGACTCCACTTTTTGTTATGGTTTTGCCTATATCTACGGCAAAAACAAAAAGCGGGCCTGTTGCAAAGCGTCTGTTGTCACAGAGCAGGCACTCGACAATACGATCCGCAGAAACATATGGCGGGATAGAGGTCGGGTGAGATAAAATTGTAAACAGCTCAAGGAGAGATTCGTATACATGCTCAGATGATATACCCATTTTTATTGCAACCCTTGTTTCCACAAGCATGCCCATGGCAATCCCCACGCCATGTGGAATAGAGCCGTTGCTTGCGGATTCGATTGCATGCCCTATGGTGTGACCTATCTCAAGAAAAAGCAGGGAGCTTTTTTCATAAGGATCCTGCTCAAGGCCTGTAATCTTAGGA
>JAUXFK010000091.1 GCA_030623035.1 Deltaproteobacteria bacterium
CACTCCGGTGAAAACCGGAGTCCAGATGGTTCGCAACTGCTTGAAAACACTGGATTCCGGCTTTTGCCGGAATGACGGGAAATGGTATTTTTTGACTTTTTACGAGATCATCAATTACTTGAAGGCAACAAATATTGAAGTTGGCTTATTATTGAATTTTGGCAGGAAACCAGAGTTCAAAAGGTTTGTATATAATCATAAAAGAAGAAATATCAGTGGTGATCAGCGTAGATCGGCGGCTGAGTAGTTACAAAAACATATGAGATTGTGGATTATCCTCCAGCCAGTGTGGAGAAGGAGACCAGGATCCGTGAGTTTCAATACATTAGACGAAACATCAATAGCGAAGAGCAATATACCTCCAGCGAAACATACGAAAGTATACTCCAGGTATTGGCGAAAGAATATTTCCTGTCATGAGGCTACAGAGATGGCTGCGGTTTTAGCTGCCATGCGTAAAGTAACCAGTCATATTGGCGGTAATGTCAAACCGCTTTACTGGCGGGGCATGTACTGTCCTTCAGATGGTGCTATCTTCCTTGATCCTGATGAAATTAAAGGTACGTATCCTGTCCCTTACCGAAAGATAGATTTCCTGGTGGGTCAGGTAGTCAGGGATTCCTTTCTTTGCCTGGAGTGGAACGAATGGGTAAGAGAAGAGGTAAAAAAGCGCGCTTCCTCTATGGGTCAGGAATTGGATAGATACCTCGATTATCTGATAATTGCTGCTGAAGAAATCTACATCGACGAATTGGTCCGACCGGGTGTATGGTCGCTTTATCTGTCAAAGTACTTTAGATTCCAGTCCCGTACAAAAGGGAAGAGAGATCCTTCCCTACCACCGGTGCCATCAAGCCTGGCAAGTATCTGGAGGAAAAATATATTCCTTCAATTCTTTCCGGATAATTTGCACCATTACTATGATGATCTGATGAGAATCCTTTTGGATTCTACTGTGGCAATCAAAGGGGTAAAGAAGCTTGCAACTGTTGTTGAAAGAAGGGAGAGTAGGGTCGATATATATCTTGGGATGTGGAATAAGGTTTGTCAGGTCATTTCGCAATGGGAAAGGTTCGATCTCTCCCCTGATGGGGTGGGTATACAGGATGAATCAGGCCAAAAAGTAAAGATGGAAAAACAAGAGGATGATACTGAAGATGATCCTTCATCTGAAGATGAAAATTTAGATTCTTCTGAAGAGCTGAAACAAGAACTCGCTGAAGAGATCAGTTCCATACTTGATGAAGGGAAGACGGATTTAACAAAAAGCATAGGGGCTGTACTTCAAGACCCTGATGCAGAACCGATGGCTACAGTCTTTTCCCGAGGGGTTGCCGAGTGCATTGCAACTGTTGATAATAACCAGGTGAAGCGTTTAAAAAATATATTTGAAAAACAAGAAGTTATGATCAGGAAGTCGAGAAAAATGCGCGTAAAAAGAGGCCTGGACATGGGCGATATGGATGTCCGAAGACTCTATCGTGTGCCCTTTTGTGAAAATATTTTCAAAAGGAAAGAGATTAAACAAAATGATCTCTCATGGAGTATTGCCATTGTTGCAGATGCATCCGCCTCTATGGGAAGAAGGGTAGGAGTAAGCAAAACCTTCAGCAGCTCCTGGTTGATGGCGGAACAGACATTTGTCTCTCTTGCCGAAGCAGCAAAAGGGTTTAGTAATCACCTGGAGGTTTACGGTTATTTTGAACTGAATGGCCAGTGTGAGGTCGTGAGGTTGTATAATAAGAGCAAACTATTTACCTTGTACCCGGTTGGCCAGACTCCATCGGGTCAGGCCATTTTGGCTGTGGCTATGATTATAAAAAAGACGCGTAATAACAAAAAGTTGATTATTCATATAACCGACGGGGAGACTAATTGTGGGCTGGATGTAGCCCATGCAATTGAGTATTGCCAAAAAAACAGGGTTGATCTCATCACAATTGGATGTGGGTATAATCGAAAGACCCAAAATATTTTAAAGGAACAATACACAACAGGGATTTATCTGATGGATAATATAGATCGTTTACCAGAAGGTCTGGAATGTCTGTTTCGAGAAAAGCTTTTAAAGGATGACCGTCTAAACTTTGATACCCATCTAAGAGGGATCGCAGATGAAGAAATGGAGGTGAGCTAGGGTAGAATTTCTATTATAGTATTTGTGTTGGCAGGGTCGTTATTTTCACAAGAATTATTACAGAACAAGATAGCGGAGCAGAGTTACGGTGGAGTGGAATCACTGAGAGATCGTTGACCAAAAGAGTACTGAGAGGTACAAATGGCAACGTTCGTTTGAAGATAAAGTTGTTACGAACCGAAGCGGTGTTGAAGCTACTATGGAGGGATGAGTAATGAGATATAGAAGAGTTATTTTTGTGACTATAGTTTTTTTATTAATGTTAATCCAGTGGACAGGGATGTCTGAGGCGCGCTCTAAGAAGGCAACATATGTATGGAAGATGGCAACCCATGCCCCTGAAGTAATAGGCTTTGCGATCTATTTGCGAGACACATTCACCCCTGCGCTCGAGAAAGTGACCAACAAAGAAGTAACTATTGACTGGTATTGGGGTGGCATAATGGGGGATGATGAGGATTGGGTTGCGAAGATAAGGATAGATCAACTGCAGGGGGCAGGGTTCGATGGTCACGGAATTGTAATGGCCTGTCCGGATCTTGCCATGTTCCAGCTTCCCTTTCTCTTCAAAAGTTTCGATGAAGTGGCTTTCATAAGAGAAAAGCTAAGGCAGCGACTTCTGAGAAGCTTTGAGAAGAACGGATATAAGCTGCTTTTGCTGATCGATCAGGACTTCGACCAGGTATATTCGTTAAAACGGGAGATCAGATCACCTGAAGACTTTGCCAGGACTACGTTTGCAACTTACTCTGGTAAGCTGGAAAACGAGATGCTCAGGGCACTGGGAACCAGCCCGATTCCCATAAATGTGCCGGAGCTCCCTTCTTCTCTAAGGGCCGGGATATGTGATGCTCTTATCGTTCCAGCTATCTGGTATGTGGGTGCCCAGCTTTACACAATAACGAAGGCCGTAACTCCCAGCACCATGAGATATGCACCAGGAGGTATTGTAATATCAAACAAGGCATGGAATGGAATCCCTGAGGAATACCGGAAGACTATAGATGGAATACTCTTGGAGCACGAGCATGGGTTTAATGAATACGGGCACGACGGCAATGCCAGGTGTCTTCGAGCTATGATCAAGTATGGAGTGAAGGAGGTGAGGCTAAACCAGGTAGAGATCGATTTATTGAAGCAAAGGACAAGGCCCCTATGGGACAAATTGGCCGGCAAGGAGTATCCCAGAGACCTCTTAGATGAAGTCCTGTGTTCTTTGGATGAATATCGTTCGAGAGAGGCGAGTATTTTTATTGCCCCTTGACTCATTTAATGAAGACACTATAAACATTGCACCGGAAAATAGAAACATTTGGTAAAATATAGACTGGCCTTACCCTGATAGGCTTTAAATCTACATGGTTCATCTTGGGATGGGAACCCTTCGTGATAGGCACAGAGAACCAGGGATTCAGCCAAGGGTAGGAAAAAGAGAGGCTGTAAATGTTAAAACATGAAGATAAAGACGATTTCGTGCGTATTACACGAGAAAAATACTATGAAGCAGTTGCACAGTGCAAGCCCCTATTTGCCTGGTTTAGCCTTACCGATGCATGTAATCTGGATTGCAAGTACTGCTTTGCTGATGCAAAATACCATCCTCCAGGATCCAATGACCCGATCATTCACGAGTTAAGCACAAAAGAGGTATATGAGATTATCGATAATATCTATGAAGCCGGGACAGAAATCGTAATGTTTGCCGGTGGAGAACCGACCCTGAGAGAGGACCTGGTTGACATCGTAAAATATACATCGAGACGCATGAGTGTTGCCATGAATTCCAATGGTTTTATCCTGGATGAGCGTCTTTGCAGGGATTTGGCATGGGCAGGACTTTCTCAGGTAAAGGTGAGTGTGGATGGCATGTGTGAAAATCATGACTACAATAGAGGGGATGGTTCCTTTGCGAAGACCATGGATGCACTTCGAAACCTTGTAAAGGCTGGTATCCCAAAGGTTATGCTGATAATGACCCTTTCAAAACTGAATTATGACGAGCTGGAGAGAATGGTAGACCTCTCCATGAGTATGGGAGTTGATTTTACAATGGTGGAATTTCTTCCCTTAGGGAAAGCTTCCGAGAGGAAAGACTGGGCATTAACAAAGGAACAGATAGAGAAGGCGCAGCGTTATTTGGTAGATGCACAGCAACACTACGGATGGGAAAGGGTAGCGTTTGAGAACCGTTATATCGTTGCAGAAGATGAATTCTGCAAAAGGGTTTGTGGCGATCCAAATATGCCGTGTGGTTTTTATGATTTTTGTGTGGGCTGTATTACCGGTATATACAGCTATTGCATAACGGCTTCCGGGAAGGTAGTAACCGGTGATATAATGACACTGGAGATAGGCGATTTAAAGGAGGAGAGATTAAAGGATATCTGGAGAAACAATGATATGCTAAAAGTTATCAGAAACAGAGAGAACCTGAAAGGAAAATGCGGGAAGTGTTATTACAAGTATATATGCGGTGGATGCAGAAGGAGGGCTTATACCTATACCGATGATATCATGGCCGCTGATCCAGGCTGTTGGAGGAGAGGTATTCAATAAAGAACTGACTGTCCACCCTGTTTTAGGGGGGAAAAGAGGGTATATTTTATGGACAATTTAGAAAGGGCACTAAATAGAAGAGAAGAGAAAAATAAAGCCGGCCTCTTAAAGGGGCAGGGTCCTCTTTATCTTCAGTTACAAAGGATACTGGAAGATGAAATCGTCTCTGGCAAATACTCCAACAGGAAAAAATTACCCACAGAGGTTGAACTTTGCCAGATGTATAATGTCAGTCGTATTACTGTTCGACAGGCGATATCTAACCTGAAGAACAAGGGTATTATCGACTCTCAACAAGGGAAAGGAACATTTGTTGATATCCCTGATTTTCTACCCCAAAGCAACCTCCATCTCTTTCAATCTCTGGAGGGATTGCTTTATTTTTCTCCCAGAACAGTGAACAAGATTTTGCGAAAGGGGTCTATACGAACACCTAATGCTATCGCTAATTTAGGCAATTTCAAAGATTATCCAAAGGTATATCGCCTGGAGGGAATACGGTATTTATACGGTGAGTCACTGGGATATTACAATATATATGTTTTACCTGAGTTTGGACAGTTATTTTCGGGAGAAACTCCGTTGGCTATTCTTTTAGTATTAGAGCAGAAGGGAGGAGCCCATATTCGAGAAGTCCATCAAACAATAAAGGCCACAAAATGTAACAAACGTATCGCAAATATCCTTAAGATTAAACCCGGTGACCCTCTTATGGTCTTTGAGAGGTTGTATTTTTCATCAGATAACAGACTGGTACAGATTGGAGTATCCCATCTTCGGGCAGACCGATATGAATATACTATAAAGCTGAGCCGGAGGGATACTTAACATTCCTCACTTTTCTTCTAACAGGGGGGGTACCCCCCTGTTCACATCTGTTTTAATCTTCTAAGTTACCCTCAATACCAGCAGATTTTCCCCAAGGAGCCTCACCGGGGCTTACTGCATTTCCCAGTTCTTCCTTCATCTCATCGCAGGAAAGCCAGGCCTGACACTTAGGGCATTGCCGCATGCTTATAGATGCATCGATTCTGGCATTATAAAGATACCTGAATTCTTCCTGCGCCGCCTCATATCCGCATTCCAAACACTTCATCTTATAATTACCTCCTTTTTCTATCAGTTTATAAGGGTATATTTCCATGACGTTTTGATATACGGTTGCTCAGTTTTTTTGTAGACAGGTACTTCAAGGCATTTATAATGGTTAACCGGGTCTCTGCCGGCTCAATTATATCACTCAACTGACCGAAAAAAGACGCCATATAAATTGGATTGGCGAATCGATCTTGATACTCTTTTTGACGCTTTGCCCTGACCTCTTCGCTGTTTTCTGCTGCTGCAATCTCACCTCCATAAAAGAGTTCCACTGCCTGTTTGGCTCCGAGAACTCCCATCTCGACTGTAGGCCAGGCATATACAAAGTCTGTGCCCATCTGTGGAACGATTCCCATCCCCAGGTTCCCGCCGCCATAGGCCTTGCGCAGTATAATTCCGATCCTCGGGACGGTTGCTTCGCAAAGGGCATACAGTACCTTGGCCCCATGCCTGATAATACCGTTATGTTCCTGTGCTGAGCCCGGCATATAGGCAGGGGTATCTACCAGAAGGACTAAAGGGATATTGAAGCAGTCGCAAAACCTGATAAACCTTGCCTGCTTATCGGAGCTGTTAACCGTCAGAGAACCGGCCATGTAAAGGGGGTTGTTTGCGATCATGCCAACCACCCTCCCCTTGATGCGGCAAAAACCGACTGTTATCTCTCCTGCATACTCCGGCTTTATCTCGAAATACTTTCCATGGTCAGCAATAGCCTTTATTACCTTTCTGATGTCATACGCTCTTTTAGAATCTGAGGGGACCAGCTTGACAAGGTCTTCATCGATATCGGGAATGGAATTGTCAGGCTCTGCCATTGGTGGCATCTCTTCGTTGTTTAAAGGAAGGTAACTAAGAAGCTCTCTTATTTGGGCAAAACACTCGTCTTCAGTTGGGAAACGCTTGTCAGCTACCCCCGAGACCTTGCAATGTACCTCTGCCCCACCCAGTTGCTCGGCAGTGAGGTCTTCGCTCATGACTGACTTTACCATCAAAGGCCCTGTAATAAACATATGGCTTGTCTTATCAATCATAAAAATAAAATCCGTAAGCGCTGGGGAATAGACAGAGATACCGGCACAACTACCTAAAATTCCTGATATCTGGGGTACAACTCCGGATGCCTGTGTGTTGGGAAAGAAGATCGATCCCCCACTCTTTTCCAGAGCATCACCCATTGCGCCTCCTCCCTCATCCAGTTTGGGCAACCTGGCGCCAGGCGAATCATGCAGGCCGATCATCGGTACCCTCATATCCAAAGCCCGCTCCACAGTACAGTACATCTTGTACCCATGCCACTTTCCTATAGAGCCGCCTTTGACTGTAGTATCCTGGGAATAGATACATACTGGGCGATCGTTTATAGTCCCATAACCAGAGACCAGACCATCTCCTGGCAGACCGTCCATATGGCCGACCAACAAATTTATTTCAACAAAACTGCCCGGATCCAGAAGCTTATCAATTCGCTCCCGGCCTGTTAGCTTACCCGCTTTATGAACCTTCTCTATCTTTGCCAGCCCACCGCCGAGTTTTGCCTTTTCCTTAACCTCTCTTAATTGTCGGATTCTGTCTTGAATGAAATCTTCCACAATTTCCTCCTTTTTCCTTCATGTTTAATTCGAATCTCTGACCCTGTTCAGATCCTGTGATTTGTGCAATCGTGTTTATTAGAGTTGTCGTAATTGTTTAGTTACCTTAAGGAGATAACAAGATTTTATGATTTGAATATCATTATCTGGCTAAAAAGTTACGATATGCCCTATTTGCCGGTGAATTTCGGTTTACGCTTTTCGAGCATAGCCATCACACCTTCTGTGCCGTCTTCGCTCTGATTCACTTTTACTGCCAGGGCCATTAGCTCAGATTCGATCTGGGGATCGATCCCCTGGTAATCTAAGAGCTTGTTAATCGTCAACTTGGTGGCTCTCATAGAGAGAGGGGCATTTTCCTCTGCCAATTCCTTTGCCAGGCAGTAGGTGGTATCAACCAGTTGATCATTCGGTAGTACTTGATTTACCAGACCAATTTCCATTGCCCGCTTGGCATCTATAAGTCTTCCTCCCAAAAGGAGTTCTTTTGCTGCTGCTATTCCTACCAGGCTCATAAGCCGATTGATTGCTGTATAGTAGTATATTCTTCCAAGCTTAACGAGAGTCGCACCAAACCTGGCTGTTTCTGAGGCTATCCTGAAATCAGATATAACAGACATGTCAAGTCCCGCACCAATGGCAGGCCCAGAAATCATGGCAATGATAGAAGAAGGATAATTTATCGTATTATTGAGACAATGCTCCAGGCCTTTTATGGTTTCTTCAGCAGTTCCACCAGAAAGATCCACTCCAGAGGAAAATATCTTATCTCCTGCACCACGAATGACGACCACTCTTATACGATCATCATCCCTTAATTCTTTAAAGGTATCTCCTAAGCTGAAAAGCGCGCCTGCGTTTAATGCATTTCGCTTCTCTGGCCGGTTAATAGAAAGCGTACAGATATAACCATCGTCTTCCCTTAGAATCTCGTCTCCCATGATCCCTCCTTAGCTCAATTCCTAAGCAAATGTATCAACTGCCGCTTCATAAAAAAACTCAGGCCATCATTTATTAACTGAAAGGCGGTATCTCATTTGTATAAAGCTTCGCATTTTACTTACGCACATTCTCCTTGATGTATTCTGCAATCTTTTTAATCATAGTTCCAGGGCCAAATATCTCTGCGACACCCTTTTCTTTTAATTTGGGGATATCTTCATCAGGGATGATTCCTCCGCCTACCACCAGGACATCTTCGGCCTTCTCTTCTTTTAAAAGGTTTACAACTTTTGGGAAAAATGTCATGTGGGCTCCTGAAAGACAGCTCAGTCCAACAACATCAACATCCTCTTGAATCGCTGAATTTACAATGTTTTTCGCCGATTGTCTCCTCCCTGTATAGATCACCTCCATACCGTGATCCCGAAGACCAAACGCAAGAACCTTAGCACCGCGATCGTGTCCATCAAGCCCGGGTTTGGCTATTAAAACCTTTATCTTCCTATCTTGCTCCATACCCATATCCTCCTAAGCAATATATTTAAAAAAACCTAAAAAATTTGAATTGTTTTAGCCATCTTAAGGAGCTAACTCGTGTCGTGCGTGAAATATCGTATCAGGCACTCGTCATTCCCACGAAGGTGAGAATCCAGTATTTATGGCTACTTCGGCGCTTCTGGATTCCCGCTTCCGCGGGAATGACGGTCATCTTTGCGACATTACATAGATGACACGACACTAGTGTCCATCCAAATTATTATCCGGCTAAACTATTACAAAAATTTCTATTCCAATGCAATTGATTTTCAATCTATCATAAATATTTATTTAAGTAAATAGTCTTTTAATAAAGTCGAAATTCATTTGCATCTCATCGCTAATTAAGCATCCCTATACACCGGATTGGTTCTTTGCGCTGCAACTCCTCGCTATAATAGCGTTATTCTAAAGGCATCCCTTGCTAAAACCACTCATCCTTATCTCTAATATATTCTTTTGCCTTCCACCTGGAAAGTTCGTTCAACAAGGTTGATTCACGAGGTACACCGTGGGGCATCTCGACTGTTTTTTTGAGAAGCCTGTCGAACATCTCCTCATCCTTCATGAGGGTAGCCCAGTATCTCGCCCTGAATGTATCGGCAAGAACCACCTTCCCATCACTTATTGCCTTGGACTTGTCGAATGTGGCCTTTGCGCTCTCAGGCCCGCCTCCAAGCCCCATAAACTCAGGTACAAAGGCATAGTAGGCCCCCTTAAAGGCATACCCCAGACCATATATATAAGTCTCATCGAGTTCTATGGATCTATCCACCATAGCGATGACATCCGGCATATTTATAAGCTCAAACATATCATCCGGATCCAGCATGATCTTCATACCCCAGCCTAAAGAGCAAAAGAGTAAGGCACCCTTATATTCCTTGCCCAGGTGGTGCACAAGCTTATGGATCTTTACACCCTTTTCCAGGCCCTCTCGGAATTTCTTATTGTTCTTCATAGCAGTAAGGCCATAATTTACAGACTTGCCGTAGAGAAACATCGCGTATTCGGGATCCTCATATTCAACCAGCATGCCGTATGCAGCGTACAGTAACGAATTGAGCGTATTTAGTTCGCGGTTATCAGGGATAAAAGCGTTAACGAGCATTGTTATGCCGCTGGTCCCTCCAACAGCCTCTCTTGCCAGCATATCGCAGTCAATCTCCAGGATGTGTTTTACCAAATCTTCGTGTGCCATCGAAAAGAACGTTTTGACACCCTTCTTTGCCACCCTTTCTCCAACGTAGGCACAGCCTGAAACCCCCAGGAAAAAGACCACTACCATACATATCCCAATAATAACCCTTAACCTTCTCAACTCCATAATTCGGTTACCTCCTCGTTGTTTTTTGATTGTTAATTTTAAAAGATGTCTAACAATAAAATATTGAAAACCAAAGTTA
>JAUXFK010000267.1 GCA_030623035.1 Deltaproteobacteria bacterium
CGGTGAAAACCGGAGTCCAGATGGTCCGCAACTGCTTGAAAACACTGGATTCCGGCTTTTGCCGGAATGACGGGAAATGGTATTTTTTGACTTTTTACGAGATCATCAAAACTCAATACTTCACTTTTTTGGTTATCGATTTATTGAATCTGAAGTTTGTATGCAGTTAACCCAAGTTCATGAAAAAATGGTGTTTTTAGACCAAATTTCGGTGCTTTAAAAAATTACCTTTAATATCGACAGGTTAGTGTTTTTACTCTTTTGAAATCTTGTTTGTAGTACCAAAATACTACTTGAGTTTTAAGGCATCCTCAGCCAAATCTTTCACTCGTCTAACCAAAAGCAGCCTGTCTATATAAACATGGACCTCAGTATCATCGTTCAATAGGTTTTCGATCTCCGTTTTGCTCTTTATATCGCCAAGCAATCCCAGAGTCCAGGCAGAAAGCGCCCTGATTGTTGCATCTGAAGATCTGATAAAGGGGCGAAGGTGTGAGCTTGCACCTCTCTTTATTAATATATGGCGTCTTACCTGCGCCAGTCTTCCAAGACCCCATATTACACCACGCTGCAATAATTGATTATCAAGAAAATTTCCATCTTCTCTGATATATGAAATCAGAATATGGGCATACTCATTTGCGAGACCCTCATGACAAGCCATAATCTCACCCATAGCCTCAGGAGCTCCCCAGCCGATACCCCCTGACTCGTCATTTAGGTTCCACATGAGCCGCCGTATCTCAGCTCGGGCAGACTCCATCTCTTCCGATGCAATATGAGAAACAATAAAACCAATCGCTGTAACTGCCCTCCATCGTATTGCTTCATCTTCACTGTATAAGAAAGAAAAAAGAGGGGTTATAACCCGAAGAGAGGGCAGCCTTGAAAATCCATCCAGCATTTGATCAACATCTGATAACATAAGAAGATTCAGGGTCTTATCTTTTAAAGCTCGCCTACTTAATTCTCCTTCCAATGCCCCCCTCTTCATTCTCCTTATTCTTCTTTGTTTACATGTGCCTCATAGGTTGGTGCGTTTTTTGGTGACCTGCCCTTCTTTACCTCATGGTAATACGCATAAGTAAGGGGTTCTCCTTCACGGAGCATCTCTGCACTTATGACATCCGCAAAAAAAACGGTGTGTGTACCGACATCAACAGAGTTGAAAACCCTGGTCTCTATTACTGAAAGCACATAATCCATAACAATCGGACAACCCGTTTCCCCAACTTTTACTTCACTGCAAAAGGAAAACTTGTCTATATCTCTCCCGCATCTGAAACCAAATGCTCCGATAAATTTCATAGGTGCGGATTCATCCAAAACAGAAACGGAAAACAGCCCGCTGTTTGAAATATACTCGTGTGTAAGATTTTCCTTATTAATGCTGACAGCAATACGAGGCGGGTTGGCAGTTACCTGGAACACGGTATTTGCTATCTGACCATTTTTCTTTCCTTCATGAATTGAACAGACAATATACAAACCATAGGTAATATGTCTGAAAGCTCTACTATCTATGCACTCGCTCATTACACACCGTCCTTCCGGTTAAACCCCCTATGCCTTCCAAAGACCATGTAAATTACAGTACTCACGTGCTGTTATTTTATCTGCATTGATCTTGAATACAGCTTCAGGGGCTTCCCCTGCCTTTAGGAATTGACGATATGCCTTTCCGTCTGCAATCACCTCAATCCATTCAATGTAGTGTTTTTCTTCCATTGGGTGCACGACGTTCCCTATCTTTACCATAAAACCACTGTCGATCTTCTCCACAACAGGAACGTGTTTCTCTTTTGCAGCATCAGTTGTATTCTCAACAAAAAGTTTCATGGGCTGGCCACAGCATACAAGGCTACCTTTGCCTTCATGAATCACATCTACGATGTTCCCACAGACCTCACATTTATAAATCTCTAACCGTTTTGCCATCTTTCTCCCTCCCAATTTTCTATTAATTGTCCGTTAAAATCTCTTCATCCCATATCTTCTCAAAAAAAAGCTTATGCTCTCTTTCTTCATCCGCTAAATTCCCAAATAGTTGTTTGGATTTTGGATCTGGTGTAAGCTTTGCCAGGTCCTCATATAGCCTCATCGATGCCAATTCTCGACGCATGGCTATCTGTATCAAGTCTTGCCAGGTCATATCCGACGTTGTTGGTTCTTTATCAACCAGGTAATCGGCTATCTTTAAGTCCTGCACTGAAGTAACTTTAGTTTCTGTATAATCAGAAATATCCAGGTTTTTAAGCCGATCTCTGTGGCCCTCCTCAACAACAGCCATTTTGCCCACTTCCCGTGCAATACTCTTTTGTGTTATCTTCCCTTTGAGGTAATTATAGAAGTCCGCCGCTTCCTGTTCTTTTTCTATTGCAAAGTCAATAATTTCCTTTAGTTCATTAAATTTCATATTACCCCCTTTACGTATTAAAATAGTTGTATCATTTTAGTGCTATGAAATAGAAAGCTATCATCAAGCTTCAACGGCGGTCAAATTTTAATGTGTGTATTGTCTGAGCATCTTAGTGAGCGTTAAGAAAGAACAGGGGATAACCTCACATTTAATGTCTGAAATAGTTAATAATGGAGCGACTGAATTGAATGGTGATATACTGTTCTTTCTTTACGCTCACTTGGA
>JAUXFK010000181.1 GCA_030623035.1 Deltaproteobacteria bacterium
CTTACCGCCCCTGAGTAGCAATGTCCTTGACAACAACCTGAGTCGTGTATAGTCATAATCATAAATAGCAATACAAGAATAAATAGTTTGTTCTAAATAAGAGCGACTTCTGAATTTCTCAATAAAGTTTATCAACATTAGCAACAACCCATTGCTCTTATTGTCGAAATTACAATGGCCAATCACGCTATTACTGTATTGAATATAGTCGTAAAGAGGCTCATCAACATAAGCAATCTCCCCCGATGCCAGAGCCGAACAAGCCAGCACATGATCGTGGAAAGGGTTTCCCAGGTTCTGTGGGAAGGGTAGAACTCTTTGTATCAATTCTCGTCGAAAAATGCTGGCCGCTCCTGTCACAGTGTTTGCCACTAAAACCAGAAGAAAGTCTTTGTAATAGTTCTTTCTTGTTTGCCAATATGTCTCAAAGATCACTTCTCTTTTTTCCGTAACGATTTTCATATCTGAGTATATCAAATTGAAACGTTTGTTCCTGTTAATCTCCGTTACCAATCTTTCCAATTTATGCGGATACCAATAATCATCCTGATCAGATAGTGCTACTAGTTCTGCTTCTATAGGAACGTATCGAAGGACACGTTCAAAATTATTGTAATAGCCGAGGTTCTTACTGTTTCGGAAGAAGTAAAACCTCTTATCATTAGACAAAACCTCTTTCATTTCGCTCACGCATATTTCATCTGATCCATCATCGTTGATAATGCATATCCAATTTTCGTATGATTGGTTCTGTATAGATACAATCTGCCTCTTGAAGGGCTCTTTTTGAGGAGAATAGGTTGCCATACATATAGCCACTAATGGCTTATCGGACCTGGGTTTAAATGGAATGCTTATATGGGAAAAATACTCTTCTCTCTTCAAAAAATATACGTCTTTTTCGCATATTACATATTCCTGTCCATTTTCAAAGGTTGCCACAAACCTTACTTTTTCTGTCATCCCCTCCAAATCAAACGTCAAATCAATGATCCCGAAAAAACCAGAGCAAGCAGCATCTTTCATCCTGCCATTTATGAAACCGTTTGCTAAAAGGTGGTTAAACACGTCATTTCTTGCTTCATTAATATTCTCGATAAGACAAGAGTAATTACCAATCCTGACTTCAATCTTTCTGGTTTTGAGACTATCGTTGAACAACCACCCTGAACAATAGAAAGCCAGACCATCACCGACATATAATTCGTCCGGCAGGTTGGTCTCAACCTTATCGTATACGTTATACATTCCTTTATATTACCGTTTGGAACTATACAACTTTAAAAACCTACGAAAAAATCTTGTCAACCGCCATACCCTGCGTCCCTCCACCGGTTCTGATTCGGGTTCAACATTGCGGACGCGCTTGTCCTTATTCCGGATCTCTGCGGGCTCTACATCTTTGTCAGCCTCAACCTTCACATCTTTCTCCTCAGCAGTTCCCTCTGTGCCATATCTAAGATCAGTATCTTGATCCATTAACGCTAATTTCCCGCGAATAGACAGGGATTCCAGCTCACCCTGAACCGGAAAGAGAAACCAGGGATCGGTAGTCTTAAAGACAACCCATCCGTCTTCAAGTGAAATGCCGTTATTAGCGATTGAATCTAAATCAAGATAAGACTCCTCGCCTGTCCTGTTTCGATAGCTGACGCTTTCAAGTTTTACCGTACACCAGTGATATTCCAGCGGATCCCAGCGGAGAGACTCGATGCTTGAACGTTCAGAAAGGTCGAATGTCACATTAATGAATCCACCGGACGTCCCGTCATCGGTGAAGATTGCCGTCTCTTCTCTAAAGCCCTTCCCACAATCCATATAGAGTTTTGTCATCAACTGTTTCTCTCTGTATTTGGCGTCAATGTATTTATGATCCATTAGGGCCAATTTCCCGCGAATAGACAGGGATTCCAGCTCACCCTGAATCGGAAGAAAAAACCAGGGGTCAATAGTCTCAAAAAAAACCCAACCTTCTCCACGTGAAATCCCATTATTGGTAATCGAATCCAGGCCCAGGTCGAACTTCTTACCGGTCTTATCCTGGTAAATGATGCTCTTCAACTTCACCGCACACCACTTATCTTCCAACGGATCCCAACGGAGGGATTCAATCTGCGAAAATTGAGAGAGGTCCCATTCTACGTTGATAAACTCTTCGTACATTCCAATGTCTTTGGAGATCGACGTCTCTTCCACAAACCCCTTCCCACAATCCACATATAACCTGGTCAAGGGTTCCTTCTCTTGTGTTGCCCCAAGAAATATAAGTTCACCTAACCTCCGGAACATATTTTGATATCTCAAATTCTTATTGATTTCATCGATAAATCTCCTGAACCGGTCGTTAACCCCTTTGCCGATTACAGCTATCCCAAGCCCATACCCATGCTCAAAATTAAACGATTCATAACCCGATGATATCTCCTCCCATAATTTCCAGACTCCGTAATCGTCATCCTTGATGGCTGTATCATGAATAACCACGACACCTTTATCGCTTATCTTTGGCAGCCACATTTCGAAATCTTTCTTTGCGGCCTCATAAGTGTGGAGACCATCAATGTGCAGTAAATCAACACTTTTGTCGGGAAAATAATCCAATGCCTCATCGAAAGTCATTTTTAGTAAGATGGCGAGATCCTTATATTTTTCATTCACATACCCATTCAAATCATCAAATACTGTTCCCTCATATAAACCAGCCTGGTCATCCCCCTCCCAAGTGTCCACACCATAACATTTTGTTTTCAATTCCAATCTATTTACCGCCTGGCAAAAAGCGCTGAACGAATTCCCGGTGTGTACCCCTAATTCGACAACAAACTCCGGTCTCAACACGTCTATCAGGAAAAAAGCAAAAGGGATGTGTTTTATCCAGGGATAGGGCTGTTCTATCCTGTCAGGGTTCTCGAAGATGATATTCGACAACATGGTTTTTTCGCTCATCGGCTAATCATCTGCGTCCAAAAAAGGGATTTCCTATACGTTTTACTTAGTCAGATCTATTGATTTCAATATGGATCATCGGTATTCCGATCAAGCCTTGAGACACGCTGGAGTTAAAAGACTTTAATATTAACGCATCATGAAACCAACAATGCATAATGTGGTCATCCGGTGTACCTTCAGCAACGGCTATGGTAATGGAGTAATCGCCGGCAAGCAACACCGGCATTTGAAATGTAAAAGCAGCGTAGAATGTTTCCCCCCTGGAAAACATGGCTGCCCTTTCTTTGTACGTAAGATATGTGTTGTCACCAAACAATTCCTGTCCATGATTATTCCTGCAATAAAAGCCAATGATTGGATTTGTAAGGGGTTTTTCCGCTTTGCATTTGACAAACAGTCTAACAAGTTCCCCGCCGACTACATGAGATAGAGGACTGTTGCTTTCTATATCACGCAGTTCAACCTCGGTGACCTTAACGCCTCCTTTTCCGAAATGATCTCCTTTGGGGGCAAATCTAAAGATTCGGACATCGTTTCTGTACTGGGTGTGGTTCAGGAATTTCAATCGTTGGTCAACATATCTAACCTGGGGGACTTTCCCTTTTCCTGCGCCTCGCTCACCATTCCCTCCGGTCAACTCTTCGCCAGTTTCCGTATCACTGGCTGACACCCCTTGCTGATCCTCATAAAAGGCTTCAAGATAAGACTCCGCCACTGTCTTTGCTGGCCCGTGTCTCACAATCCTGCCTTCGTCGAGCCAGATAGCCCGTTTGCACAGGCTCGTTAATGCCCCAAGGTCATGAGTCACGAAGATTAGAACACCCCGTTCTTCAAATTCCCGAATCCAACGCATACATTTTTGAACAAAAAACACGTCGCCCACGGCAAGCGCTTCATCTATGACAAGGATATCAGCATCCACGTGGGCAATGACTGAAAAGGCGAGCCGGATCATCATGCCTGAGGAATAGGTCTTCACTTGTTGGTCGATGAAATCTCCGATATCAGCAAAAGCCAGGATATCATCAAGCCTGTCGGTTGTTTCTTTTTCAGTCAGGCCAAGAATGCGTGCATTGATGTAAACATTTTGCCGGCCAGTGAACTCAGGATTAAAACCGGTACCGAGTTCAAGGAGGGCGGACACCTTGCCCTTGATCCCGGCAGTGCCCGATGTAGGCTGCAAAATACCACATATAACCTGTAACAGGGTTGATTTCCCGCTGCCGTTACGACCGATAATACCAAGAGACTCTCTCTTGCTTACATCAAAAGAAATATCGCTAAGGGCATTAAAAGGACGGTGATATTTTTTACGAAAAGGGTGGAAGGTCTCTTTAACCCTGTCTCCGTGCCTGTCATATAGGTTATAAGTCTTTGTCAGATTCCTGACGCTTATGACTACATCTTCGCTCATGGATCTGGTTATGTTCCCTTATAAAACATCGGCAAATTGCGGTTTCAATTTCTTGAATATCAATGCTCCAACCACAAACACCGTTGCAGCCACTGCCCAAAAATACAGGGTCTGGTATCTGTGCCACCAAAAGGGATAAAAGTAGATAAAGGACTCCCGGTACCCCTGAACGATGTAAAACATGGGATTTAGCTTCAGTACCGTCTGAATCCTTGAAGGCATAATGTTGATATCCCAAAATATGGGGGTTGCCCAAAAACCGATCTGGATTATCACTGCAACAATCTGACCGACATCCCTGACAAACACATTCAGGGCTGAAACTGCCCAGGCAAGCCCAAGGGCCAACACGAGCAAGCACAAGAGATAGTAAAAAACCTGTAAATAGAAAAAACTAAAAGGCATTTTCTGAAGAATAATCAATCCGATAAGAACCAGGAGAAACACTGAGTGGGTAATAAGACATGAAACAATCTTTACTACAGGTAATATCTGGGATTGAAAAAGTGTTTTTTTGATCAGGTGGGCATTTGAGAGGATAACACCAGTAGAGCCATTAACTATATCAGCAAAAACAAACCAGGCAGCCATACCGGCTGTCAGCCAGACAACAAATGGAACATTGCTCGTGGGCTGAACCTTAAACCCCACACTGAAGACAACCCAGAAGACGAAAATCATGAGCATCGGGTTTATGAATGTCCATATGAACCCCAAGACCGATCCGACATACTGAGTTGCTACCTCTCTTTTGGCCATAGACACAATAAGGTCTTTTTGTAAAAGTACCAGTCTGACGAAGGAAAAAACACTCTTTATCATCTTTGACAACTTATCCTATGGTGAACGATTACCCTCTGGTTAAACCCCTTCTTTCGAAGATATCGAAGTACCTCTCGGAAGATAACCCTTCGGAATATGTCAATGAAAATGAGACACCATTTGTCAGAAATTAGACTACAACCGATTCGCTATTATTGGGTTTATTAATCCAGACTGCTTTAGGCAGTTCAAGCGGTTTGGGCATCTTGCCCTTAAACTTTTTTGGATGCTCTTTGAAAGCTGATTCAAGCACTATACCACTCTCTGACGGGGAGACTGCCTAATGTAATTATCCTTGCTAATAACCACCTAGAACTTCAAAACCACTTTCTGTACATAACCGATCCCTTTTGGCAAGTGTCATATCTTCTTTGACCATTTCTTTGATAAGATCTAAGAATGATGTTTTACTCTCCCATCCCATTTCTTTCTTTGCCTTGGAGGGATTTCCTAACAGGGTTTCAACCTCAGTGGGTCGGAAATACCTAGGGTCAATTTCAACAACAACAGCACCGGGCTTCAGATGGTAAATCGATGGATCTACGGAACCCACAACCCCTCTTTCATCAACGCCACTTCCTTCCCATTCCAGCTTGATACCGGCTTCCATAAAAGACAGTTTGCAAAATTCCCTAACAGAATGCTGTTCACCTGTGGCAATGACAAAATCATCAGGTTCATCTTGCTGAAGAATGAGCCA
>JAUXFK010000060.1 GCA_030623035.1 Deltaproteobacteria bacterium
GGGGCAAAGGCACAGTGGCACAAAGAAAAATAAAAACGTATAGAGATTTGCAGGTCTGGCAAAAATCAATGGCTTTAGTTAGTGTCCATCCAGAAATGAGCAATTTTGTTCAAGGTCAAGGAAGGCGAAGATTTTAACCGCAGGAATATATTGAGATATTTCGAGGATTAAAATCTTCGCCTGACACAGAGATTGGGCAAAAGGGCCATTTATGGATGGACACTAACTAAAGTTATTGATTTTTGCCAGACCTGCAAATCTCTATACGTTTTTATTTTTCTTTGTGCCACTGTGCCTTTGCCCCTCTGTGCCTGAGTAGTTACTGCATTTAAACCTGTCTGCGTTCATCTGTATGAATCTGTGGCTGAATAGTAACCCTTCACTTAACATTAAAATCAGAGGTCTTGGTTTTCATATATTCATATTTATCCATCCAAACTGAACCATATCCCCGATTCCATAAATACGCACAAATAGCTCCATATAAATTCTTTGTCTGGATAATCGAATTGAAAGCCATCTTCAGTGATGTTGCTCTTGATGTCGTATCTTTATAAATCCGGGTCACTCCCTCTTTCAATTCATCAGTACTCATGTGCCTCGGCTCAAATACAACCTCCATAAAATCATAATACTTCCAATCTTCAGGACAATCGGTACGTAACAGCCTTCCTTCCTGTTTTAATCTGTTATACAATCTCGTCCCTGGAAGAGGGGTTAAAATTGATAGTTGTATCGCATCTAACTTTGTCTCCTGGATAAACTCAGTTGTTCTTTCAAATACGTCTTTCCTGTCACTATCACTGCCAAAAACAAATGCTCCAATTACTCCAATGCCATGGTCATGTATCTTCCGGATGACCTCTTTATAGTTTTTTACACCTACCTTCAAATTTCTAGTTTTATCCATACCTTGAAGTGCTTCTTCATTTAGAGATTCAAAGCCGATGAATACTGCCAAACAACCCGCTTTTTTTGCATACTTCAATACGTCTGGGTTATTGGCAAAATCAATCCCCACTTGAGAGCCCCATCGCTTTTTTAATCCTCGCTCTATCATCCCCTTAAACAATCGAACCGCCCTTTCTTCTGCTTTTTTCCCGTAACCTAAAATATTATCATCCGGTAAAAAGACGTTCTTTTGTTTTATTGCTTCCAATTCATCCAGCAACTCATCTAAGGGCCTTTGTCTATAGGTACGGCCATAAAGGGTCGTTACAGAGCAAAACTCACAATCATTCGGGCAGCCTCTCCCTGTTTGCACAACAGCTTTCACTCGATATTTTCTAATTTTATAAAGATCCATTCGAGGCGTAACAAGATGATTTAAAGGAATACGCTCTCCTTTGTAATACCTTTTCAATTGATTACTTTCGAAGTCATGGATCAAGTCTAACCAAACAGATTCTGCCTCACCGATTACGACAGAGTCAACAGAGTTTATGGCTTCTTCATACAACATAGAGGCATGCACACCGCCAATCACCGTTTTAATGCCTTTTCTTCTGTACTGCTCAGCTATTTTATATGCTCTGGGAATATTGCAGGTAAAAGCAGTTATACCGACGAGGTCAGCATCCTCAAAAGTTAGAGGCTCGATGCTCTCATCGATTATCTTTATATCCCAATCAGAGGGGGTTAATGCAGCTATATAAGCTAAACCGACTTGCGGAACCCTTAAAGTAGGCACGCAAGCTAGATTATATCTCGTTTCCTGAACAGGGTTAATGAGTAATAGTTTTTTGGCCATGGTCTTATTCCAGGTAAGTTTTTTAAGTGGTTGTTAAAATACAAAATCCCTTTGAACGGTTATTGGATTCTACCCCTTCATAAGTATGTGAAGGTTTGCCATGGATATGCCACTGAGCATTGCTCCGACTATCCCCAAAAACCCCTGATCTGTACCACAAATAAACAGGTTTTTCAAATGAGTTCTTCCTGTCTTGATCTTGTTTGGGCTTCCATATACTGCGCCGTTTATATGACCGGTAAATCTATGTATTGTTTTCGGGGTAAATATGTCCGTATAGCGTATTGAACTTCGAAAATCGGGCATGAACTTTACGACTTCTTCAAGAGTCGTATCAAGCCAGAAAGCCTTTTGGGCTTTATACTCCTCCTGTTCCAATTCATTCCAGAGATCGAAATTCGCTATATTCGTTACCCTGATTAAAGCCTCGGGCAATGGGTCTTTATATTGGAAATTATTGGGACAGCATATAACACCACTTGAAACATCGACCAGATCGCTTGCTTTTCTATATTTGAACCGATCTGAATGATTAAAAAAGGTAATCGTCTTATCATAACCGATTTCAGCAGGCTCTCTATCCAATATCATAATATACTCTATGAATGAAAGCTGTCCTGATTCATATTTGAATATTTTTGAATTATAATCTGACAAGAGGCGCATGGTTTCAACGTAACCGGCGGATGATATTATATTGTCCGCTGTCAGTTCTTCACCGTTTTCGAGTAATATCAACCCGGCCTTTTCATTTTTAACCGTAATATGTTTTACACCACTGTTTAACCTTAATTCACCACCGTTTCCCTTATATTTATTGACGAGAACGTCGAGTATCTGTCTCACACCCGTCCAGGGCCTTGCAAAACCTTCGTTGAAGATACTCTGGAACATGATAACAAACTGACCAAACTCCATATCATCTTCATTTGCATTGCCGTAAAACATAAGAGGGCAAAAGATCATATCGATTAGGAGAGGATCAGATATGATCGATCCCACAACTTCAAAAGCGGAGATGGGTCTTGTATCCAGAGACAATGCATTGTACTCAAAGATGGTTTTGATCAGCTTTTGGAAATTATCGGCCTGCGTCGGAAAATTGTCAACTACTTCCTGGACAAAAAAGTCCAGGTTATTATTAAATCTGAGGGTCCTATCAGGGAATCTAATCATCGACATCCGCTGTTGGCAGAGGTCAAAATCTTCATGTTTTAATCTAAGTTGACGCAACAACTTTGGAAGTGGCGTTGATTTGATACTCCGAGGAACATAATTGGTCATTGCATGGAGACCCACATCAAATTTATGTCCATCCCGGACATAAAATGAGTTCAGCCCTCCAATACGGTAATGTTTTTCGAGGATGCAGACCTTTTTGTCATAGTAGGCCAGCCTGATGCCGGCTGCGAGACCAGACATTCCTCCACCAATAATGATAACATCATAGTCCATAACCAGGCTCCACAGGTAAGTGACTCCCCAAAAAAGGATATAGCTTTAAAAAACCATAACCGTTCCTGTACCTTTGCTTCTTAGGATGAATACAGCATTAGATTTGGAATTTCAACCCCTTTAAGCTCAAAGGGCGAGTTTTGAAATGTTTTTCGCGAGTCTCGGATTTATTAAAAAATGTTTTGGACAAAACGAATCCGGATTTGGGCAACAGCCCTTTAAGTTTTTATCCGCTGCATATAAGGAGTATCGTATTAATAAACCAATTCAGGATGGATGAAAAGAAGAGAGATTTTCTCTTATGTAAAAACTCGGTTATTTGAAAAGATGAGGTAAATTATCCCTTAATTCGCCAAAAGCATCCTTTTTTAAATCTCTTTCATAAGCGGCTCGAGATAAGCCACGGAACTATCGAGTGTAAATAATTTCATGTAGTCATCTTCCGGCACAATGATACCGTAACGTTTTCGTAACTCCATAATAATATCTAAAAAATCCATTGAGTCCATTTCAACCTGGTCTCGTATGCGGATATCCGGCTTGAGGTTGCTCACATCTTCATCTGGTAGAATTTCCTGGATGACCTCTAAAATCATGGATCTAATTTCTTCTCCAGTCATACAAATAATTCCTTTCTAAAAAAGCCGGAATAACTCCTGAAAATCGCTATTCTCTATACTTTTTTACAATAACAACAGAGTTGATGCCCAGCATTCCAAATGAGTTGTTTAAGATATTATCAACCCTGTCTATCTTTCTGGGTTCGTTGATTATAAGGTTCTTAAATACACACTCAGGGTCTAAATCGTCTATATTGATCGTCTGGTGAACGATATGGTCTTCAAATGAGGGCAAATTTCCCATCAATTCTAAAGCGCCGGCAGCTCCCATTGTATGGCCAATGAAACTTTTGGTGTTGTTTATATACACATTTGAATCATCCCCAAAGACTTCTTTTATCGCCTTACATTCCGCCTTGTCACCTTCCACAGTTGCAGTAGCGTGTGTATTGATAATATCGATATCGCCAGCCGATATGCCGGCACTTTTAAGGGCGCTATTCATGCACTCCATCTGTCTTAAGGGGTTTGGAAGGATGAAGTCAGACGCATCTGAGTTGATAGCGTAACCTGCTATTTCTCCATAGATTTTCGCATCTCTTTCAAGGGCGTCATGTAACCTTTCCAGTGTACAAATACAACCTCCCTCTGAGACGACGATACCGTTTCGATTCTTATCAAAAGGCCGGGATGCCTTCTCCGGTTCCGTATGGCTTGCCAGTGCCCCTTCATTTTTAAATGCAGCAAAAACGCCAAATGTATGAGGAGTCTCTGAAACCCCACCAGCCAGGGCTAAATCTACTTCTTTGAGTCGCAGCATTTGCAAACCGTGAATAAGCCCAATATTACCGGCAGCACATGCCGCCCCCAACGTGTAATGCGGGCCGGTAATCCCCAGATTCAGAGTGACTTCGCCTGCCGGGCTGTTGGCCACGGTTCTTGGGTTATGATGGTGAGACCAGAAATCCACATTGTAATCATACTGTTTTATATTGTAAATCTCATTTTCGGTTTCCACATTACCGTGCTCAGTAATCCCAAGATATATGCCAATTCTGGATTTATCAAAAGAAAAAAAATCCAGATTCGAATCGATAATTGCCTCATTTGCACAGTAAATCGCAATAGAGCCTGCCCGCGTTCCGCGACGCAGTGCCTTTTTCTTCTGATATTTAAGCGGATCAAAATCACATAGGCCAGCAATTACTTCCCCCATATAGTGGGTATCTATCTTCCCTACTCCGGATCTTCCGGAAAGCAAATTCTGCCGAAATTCTGCAAGATTATCCCCATTCGGAGAAGTTAGCCCGGCTCCTGTTATTACAATTCGTGCTTCGCTATTCATCTAGCAATCACCTCTTTGTAAAACTACCATTTTACACCAAGCATAATAGAAGACAACCCACTGCCGATCCCCAACATTGCAACCCGACTCCCAGCATTGAGATGACCCTCATCGGCTGATATGGCCAAAGTAATAGGAAGTGAAACCGGACCAACATTTCCCAAATACTCTACACTGGAGGACCCCTTCGAACTGTCAAGGCCCAATCTATCGAACAATAGATTCTGATGAACAACGCTAACCTGGTGACAGAATACTTTGTCTATCTCCGAACTTTTCCATTTCAACTTATTCTTTAATGCCTTCCATGTCTTATCCGCCAATTTTAGTCCATTATCCAATACACCCTGAAAGTCAGTACGCATACTTGGACGACTGTTTGACTCATAAAAATATGTGTCATCTTTAATACGACAAAGTCCGTTGTGTTGCGAAGCAGTACGGATCACTCCACCTAAAAGCCTGTGT
Source organism: Deltaproteobacteria bacterium (assembly GCA_030623035.1). Lineage (GTDB taxonomy): Bacteria > Desulfobacterota > UBA8473 > UBA8473 > UBA8473 > JAUXFK01. The sequence goes on from JAUXFK010000060.1 coordinate 5,579, forward strand.
TTTGAGCTGGACAATGATGAATGGGTCATAATCACTGCTACTGCGCCAGAACCCAGAGTCAAAGAGGCAAAAGAAAACTTGAGCTTGGCCCTGGTCATCTCTGAGTCCTGCAAGATTTCATCTATTGTTATGTCCGTGATATGCCTGCTGCTTTCACTTGCAACTATAATGCCTGCTTTTACCTGGCCCAATTCAATCATGTTTGCCAAAGCCACCATACCGTTTACAAAACCTAAACAGGCATTTGATATGTCAAATATAGTCGCTGTAGAAGGCAGACCTAAAGAATCATGAACCAAGAAGGCCGTTGCCGGCTCTAAGAAGTCCCGGCTCAGAGAGGTATGAAGGACACATTCAATATCATTCTTATCTATATCAGAGTTAGCTATGGCCTTCTTTGCCGCCATTGCACCGGTATGGCTCGGAGGCTCTCCATTAAGCCAGAATCTACGCTCACGAATCCCTGTCATCATTTCAAGACGGCCATATGCAAGGTTTAGCCTGTTATATACTGGAGACAATCTTTCTTCCAGGCTCAGGGATGTAATGATGTCTTCCGGGATTACATATCCAAAAGACTCAATACAGACATCTTTGTAATGCATCTAATTACCCTCTCTAAGGAATTATTACCCTTGGCTATACTATACAAAGTAAAAAATTATATATTCTACACTCTAATTTAGATGAATTCGTAAAAAGTCGTCACTCAGGTGAAAACCGGAGTCCAGATGATCCGCAACTGCTTGAAAACACTGGATTCCGGCTTTCGCAGGAATGACGGGAAAGGGTATTTATTGACTTTTTACGAGACCATCAATTTAAAAAAAACAATAAAAAACAAAACCAGCATATATAAATTGTAAAGTTCTATTAAGAAATGATTATCTCAATCATCGATGTGCTTCGTCTCGCCCCTTAGATAGCAACGTGGGGATATGAAATTTTAATTTAACATTTACCCAGTTATCAATGGACCCTTGAGGGATTACACTGTCCGGAACATGCTTACCAAACCTAGCGATGGCTGAAGAAACCTTTCTGGAATCGCCTACAGTATCGGGGGACACATTGATCTGCAAAAGCAATAAGAAAAGAACGTGAAAAACCCCTCTATCCAATACAAGATTGGTTATGTGTTCGAATGCGGAGTCTTTTCTTCTAAAGTACATATCGTCCACTAATTTAAAAATATTTTATATAATTCTGATTATTATAAAAAACTACGAAATATTAAATAATTATATATCCTACTAAAAAGCTCCTCTTTTGTCTACCCCTATTTTAATAAACATCACTCAGATCTTTTCCGGCATTTCTATATTCAATAATGAACCATTTAATTGGTTCATTATGTGAAATGAAAAATTTCGTAACTGTTTAGCCAGATAATGATTTGGATGGTCTTTGACGAGCATTTTTGGGGTACTCATCCAGCTCCTTCGTTTCTCAGGATAAACAAGGCTGAAGATAAGCATTTTAAGTGTTTGAGACCCGTTGGGCGAATTTAAGAAAATGCCCGGAACAAATCCGAAAAGGGGTCAAAAAACCTGCGAAAGAGAGCGGAAAAGGGAATTTTTCAGTGTGAACGAATTGAAGTTTATTCTATAAATGCTATTGACACCATTTCCAAATGTGATAGGTTCTTAATTCAATCTAATTTTAGTATATATCTGCCTGCAGGCAAAATACAAATGACAAAAGAGAATGAATCCAACATAGACTTTTTGAAGGGTGAAGGGGGTATCCTTATCGTAGACGATGATGATAAGATAGTCTATGTCAGCACTCGATTAATAGATAGAATGGGCTATAAGACCTTTAATGCCGGAAATGGGAAAAAGGCAATCGAGGTTTATAAAGCAAATATGGATAAGATTGATATCGTCATTTTGGATATGATTATGCCGGGCATGAATGGTGGGGACACCTTTGACAGACTCAAAGAGATCAATCCTGATGTAAAAGTCCTTCTTTCAAGTGGATACAGCATCGATGGACAGGCCCAGGAAATACTGGAAAATGACTAGTCCTTACCCCCCTGTTAAGTATTAACTACTGCCCCGCCTTTGCTTTACCTACTTTATCTTTTATGGAGATTTACATGACAAAAAGAAAAAATCCAAGACTCACCGAGACTGTTAAGGGTGCAGGCTGAGCCTCGAAGCTGGGTCCGGGAGACCTGGATAATGCCCTTTGCGGTCTGCCCCAAATAGATGATCCTAACCTTATTACAGGGCTTGACAGGAATGAAGATGCCGGAGTCTATAAGATATCTGAAGATTTAGCGATTATTCAAACCATTGACTTTTTCACTCCTATAGTCGATGACCCTTACATTTTCGGCCAAATCGCTTCTGCCAATGCACTTAGCGATGTATATGCTATGGGAGGTCGCCCCCTTACAGCAATGAATATCGTCTGTTTCCCTGTTAAGACTATGGACATATCCATATTGAGGGATATACTTAAAGGGGGTATTGATAAGATAAGGGAGGCTGGAGCGATTCTTATTGGAGGGCACAGTGTCGAGGACTCCGAGCTGAAGTACGGCCTCTCCGTCACAGGCACAATTCACCCTTCAAAGGTAATGACCAATACGGGGGCAGAGCCAGGAGATAAGCTTATCCTTACCAAACCCCTGGGTACAGGGATAATCAATACAGCAATAAAAGGAGGAATGGCAACAGAAGAGACAATCGATCTGGTCTCAAGATGCATGGCGAGTCTTAATAAAACAGCATCGGAGGTGATGCAGGAAGTTGGAGCAAATGCATGCACGGATATAACCGGTTTCGGTCTTTTGGGCCATGCATTCGAGATGATCGACAAAACTAATAAAGGAATAATAATATACGCTTCGAAAGTGCCTGTATTGCCCGAAGCCATTAACTTTGCAGAAATAGGCCTTGTCCCTGGAGGTACATATCGTAATCGAGAATTCAGGGGTAAAAAAGTAGAACTCGATCCAAGGCTTTCACCCTATATTGCCGATGTCCTCTTTGATCCACAGACATCCGGAGGTCTTCTTATCGCTTTGCCCGGAGAAAAGGCGCTGAAGCTTGTTAAAAGGCTAAATGAAAGGGGGATTGCTGAGGCAGCCATAATCGGTGATGTTATTGATGATAATAAAGAGAGAATCCAGGTAAAGCAAGATGATTGAACTCAATATTCCTGGAAGAGGAAGATCGGTTGTCAAGATAGAAAAGGGAGAAGAGGATTTTCAAGAATAGTTGCTTCACTCAGGAAATAGTAAAATAGCTGAATATATCAGACTTTTACTGGCTGTAGTGTCAGTAGAACAGGAGCAAAATATGGCAAACATAATCGATACCAGAGGGCTCTCCTGTCCTCAACCTGTAATCAATACAAAAAAGGCACTCAATGAGACAAAAGAAGAGATACTAACTGTAATAGTAGACAATGTAGTTTCCAGGGATAATGTCAGAAGGTTTGCAGAAAGCCAGGGTTGCAAAGTGAAGGTTGAGGAGAAAAAAGGGGAATATTTTCTCAATATAGAAAAAGGCCTTGCCATAAAAGATGAATCTAAGTCTAAAGAAACAGAAAAAGTCGATAATATCGTTTTTTACATCAAATCCGACATAATGGGAGTTGGGGATGAAAAACTGGGCAGGGTTCTAATGAAGGCTTTCTTCAAAACCCTGGTCGAGTCCAAAAAACTGATCTTTGTAAATAGCGGAGTAAAACTGACCATTGAAGGATCAGAGGTATTGGAAGAGATAAAGGAGCTGGAAAAGAGGGGGGTTGAAGTTCTCTCATGTGGCACCTGCCTTGACTACTATAATCTGAAGGAAAAACTCCGGGTAGGAGTAATATCAAATATGTATGACATTGTAAACTCCCTCATGGAAGCAGATAAAGTAATAAGCCCTTGAAATAAAATGATTAGTAACTGTTTAGACGGACAATGATTTGGATGTTCTTTTACGAGCATTTTTGAGTTCCACCTGGGTTCGTAAATATCTCCTCATGTTTTAACAGGTATGAAATTGTCTTTGAATACCAAAATCCTGTATCGTGACTTCTATAAAACAGTTCTCTTAAGTCAGCAAATGTATCTACATCTCTCCATTCACTTAAGAGATGAATATTGCAACCCGCCATTTCTAGGATATTCATAGTTTGTTCAAGCACTGTCTCGGAGCCCCAATGAATACCCTCAAATGCTTCCAGTAAAAAAGTATCCGACCTAAATCCAATCAAATAATATCCCCCATCTTTGGCCGGCCCAAGTACCACATCGCATTGTCTGAGCATGCCAAAGGCGCTAAGGACGATGTCCATCTCAAGGTCAGGGCAGTCCGTACCCGCGATGATCACAAACTTTATTCCAGCTTGAAACGCCTCTACGAACGCACGAGACATACGTTCGCCAAGATCCCCGCTACCCTGATGAAGATATGATACGTTTCTCCCGAGCCACTTTTCCATGAGATCCTTGCTGCCACCGTCGTAACGAACTTCAACGGTTACCAAATGGTACTTTTTGAGTTGAATTGCCCATCCTATGGTGTCCTCGGCCATGCATCGATGCAGTTCAGCGGCTCCTTGTGTGCCAAGAACAGGGATGAGACGGGTCTTTGCCTTCCCTGGTTCGGGATAGCGTGTAAATACAATAAACCTTTCACAAACATTTTGCATGTTTTTGAAGTGGGGCATGTATCCTACCTAAAATCCATCCGAAACAGCTCAGTCCCCATCGCTCAGTGGCGTTGCGAACGGGTCGGCACCAAACCCCTCTCTTTTTGGTATCGCCCCCACCATAGAGGTAGGGGGCCTTTTCATGAGAGATAACCAGGCCGCTTTAGCCACCTTCGATCTTTCCGTGAACAGATATAGACTACAAGACATTATACCAATACTCCTGTACAACTGGATCCCGCCCCTGCGGTGCAACAATAACAGTGTTTTGCCGTAACGATTTCAAATTTTCTCTGAATAGCCTCTTTAATATCGTTGATTCCCAGGATCTTGCCGGTCTTATCTCTGATAGGTAGCCCTGCTGCCTGATTGAAGTCGCAATTGTACAAAATACCCTGCCAATCCACACTTATAAGCCTTCGACACATAATACTCTCTGCTGACTCAGGATTGAAATTGTCAACCAATAAATTTGTGTACTGTTCAAACTGTCCGCACGCTTTAAGATAGTTCTTAAACCTGCCAAGGGGCGCGTTTGTGATCGTCAACAGGTTGTTAAATATGATTCCATAATTGTCGAATAGTTCTTTCTTATATTCCAGTTCCAGTTTCTTCTGAGAACCGGGCAAAAAATCACCACCTGGGTTGTATACCAGGTTTAGCTCGTAAGAATCTCCATATCCTAATTCGTTTAATCTCTTAAGGGCCTTTATGCTCTTTTCAAAAACCCCATCTCCCCTTTGTTTATCCACATTTTCCTTAGTATAACAAGGCAGAGAAGCCATGACCACAATCTGACGTTCCCTGTACCACTGTGGAATCCAATCTGTTTCCTTCTCCACCAGTATGGTCAGGTTCGTTCGTATCATAAGACGGGAAGTCAGCCTATGAACCTCATCGATAAAGAATCTAAAATTCGGATTAAGCTCAGGGCATCCTCCGGTGATATCGAGGATGTGCCCTTTATGATCTCGGAGAAAACGAATGATCTCTTCCATAACCTCCTTGCTCATAATCTTACCAGCCTTAGGACCTGCATCGATGTGACAGTGCATGCAATGCTGATTGCACATATCACCCAGATTTACTTGGAGAGTTTCAAGCCGATAAAAATCTAGGAATTTGGGATTTATGCCTTTCACCATCTCTTTGAAACTCAAACTCATTTTTATATACTCCTTTTCGTAGGCATTAATGTAATTGCGATAAGAGTTAGGCTTCTTGCATGGCTTATAACTTCCTGTAAAAGCCTGCCAATCTGTCGGGGGATACGCCCCCAAAGTACAAACTCAGTATTATCCAGTTTCGTATGGTACAGTAAACGATCCCCTCTTTTTCCCATCTGCGGGGGGAGGTACTCACACAATCAGAAAGTATGCAGATATTGTCTCCTCGTTCCTTTATGCAACGCATGAGTTCTACGTCTTCCATCAAAGGGACATCTCTATAACCTCCTATTTTATTAAAATAGTCCTTCCGTATAAAAATAGTCTGATCCCCATAAGGAAGACGGGTCAAACGAGAACGCAGAGATGCAATGTATGCGATCATCTTAAAGATGAGTCTATCAGACCTTATGCATAAGTCAAAAGCACCACTAACGTACTGTCCCTCTTTCAAGGCCTGGTTGATTTGGAAGAATGCATCGAGAGGAAGCCTCGTATCGGCATGAAGAAAGACGAGAATATCTCCTTTGGCAATAGCTGCACCGCGGTTCATCTGCCTGGCACGTCCTGCCGGTGATATAAGTGACACGACTTCTTTGCGCTGTATCGCTCTTATGGTCTCTCCTTTGGGATCTCCGTCAACAACTATAATCTCGTAGTTGTTATCATACTCTTGTGCATAGAGATGTTCGATTAGAAAATTTATTTCATCGGATTCATTCAGTACAGGTATAATGAGCGAACATTTCATATTCTTGCCTGTTTTAGATCTCCCAAATCTTTTAAAAGAACCAAGGAAAAGTCAAGGGGAAAGAAGTGGCAGTTGCACAGTCACTTTGGGTGGATCTTTCACCGAAGAGTGAGATGGGGGAAAGACTATAGGATTGCGGCGTACCAGATACCAGCATGCAAGAAGCCACAGCCTGTGCAAACCATAAAGCATGAGGCCTGCCACTGCAAGGAAGTAAATAATTGTCAAGACCTGTAAGCTCTTAAAAAGCATAGATATATTAATCTGTTGAAGGATTCTGTCGAAAATATTGAGTGTGCTTGTGACTTAGCAACTATAAACTATAGTATTCATAAGTCAACAGATAAGAGCTTTGAAAAAATATCCCTTTTCGTTTCAGCATTCATTTTTTTATCCATCTAAACTAGTGTCATGTCAAGCGTGAAATATCGTATCAGGCAGTCGTCATTCCCACGAAGGTGGGAATCCAGTATTTCTGGCTACTTTGGCGCTTCTGGATTCCCGCTTTCGCGGGAATGACGGTCATCTTTGCGACA
>JAUXFK010000201.1 GCA_030623035.1 Deltaproteobacteria bacterium
ATCAAGGCTTTGTATAATCCGCTTTTTTTCTTTGCTGAACCTGAACTGGCGCTGCTTATTGCGCTCATATGTCTCGCTGCCCGGCACAAATGGGCCAAAAGGAAGCTGAAAAAAAGAGTGGAGTGTTACCCCGCCGGCATTGGTAGCCGCAACACCGGTTGGAGCGGTGATAATCATCCGCTTCGCCGAGTTCTTATGCAAATTATGGAGAAAGGTTGTTTTGCCGGTGCCCGCTTTACCCGTCAGAAAAATATTGCAGCCGGTGTACTGAACAAAATCGTTGGCGAGTTGCAGCTCATGGTTTGTGGGAGACATATTTTTCCTGGTCATGTGCGTTGTTATTGTTTTTCACTAATCGGACAGACCCAATACGGTAGGGGCATGTATTAGGGGCACGTAGCAACGTGCCCCTACACTGACGTTAATCATTCCCATATTACATAATACACCTTGTCGCCTATCTTTGATCCCTTGGCGAGACCAAACCTTCTCAGAATGATAAAGTCCTGGGTAAGGTCCAATGGTCTCAAACCAAATATTTGTGCTATTTCCTCAGGTGTCACCCTGCCTTTTTCTTTGATAAACTCATAGATATTCTTCTGCCTTTCTGAAAGCTCCTCCATTGGGGATCTCTTGAATGTTTCCATGAAGTTTTCCATCACCATCTGTGCTATCGGATCACATGGATGCTTGGGCAGGGAGTTATCTATATAACATTCTTCACAAACCCTTTCCCAGCGTATCTTATATGGGTACTCCTCGTCCAACTCTCTACCACATCGGCTGCATTTCATTCTTAACACCTCCTCCTCCTCCTCGCATTAACCTGGATAAAAGGTCTCATTCTTGCCTTTGTCTTCCATAGGTACTTCTTTCTTTATCCTTTGATGGCCTTGATGCTGACCCAACTCATCTTTCCCCTCACCAGGGATAAAAGGGGGACGCTGTTGAAGAGTTTCAATTCGATTGAAGGGGTCAAACCTGGACGGGCTGTTGCCCAAATGGAAATTCCTTTGGGCAGCAGCCCGTAAATGGATGACCCTGGAATACCCCTATGCTATATACACATGAGAGCATTGAGGAAATCTAAGCCTATTCAGATGGTGGCACAAGAGTGACACCGGGGATTACGACTAAGCCGCAGTTCTTTAAATCTCATGTTGAAACCGTCAAAGACCAGCAGTCGGTTAGTGAGCAGCCTCCCGATTCCCACAATGAGCTTGATCGCCTCCATCGCCTGCAGGCAGCCAATGGTACCAGGAGTTATCCCCAATACAGGGACAATCGCCGGAGGTGGAGACACAGGGAAGATGCATCGTAGGCAGGCTGTTTCTCCGGGTATTATAGTGGTTAAAGCGCCTTCCAACCCGCAAACACCGCCATATATGAAAGGGATATTATTATTAAGGGCAGCTTGATTCAATAGATATCTAGTAGGGAAATTATCCAATGCATCCAGGATGATGTCACAATCATGTGAAAGGTCAAGGACATTACCATCGGTTATTTTCCCGACTACGGCCTCTACTTGAATATCGGGATTCAACTCTTCTATCTTCTCTTGTGCAGCACTGGCCTTTTTTCTGCCTATGTCCTTATCCCGATAGAGTATCTGACGATTGAGGTTGCTCAGACTCACCTCATCCTGGTCCACGATCCGTAAAGTTCCCACTCCTGCTGCTGCAAGGTAGTAAGAAATAGGAGACCCCAGTCCTCCTGCTCCTGAAATGAGAATCCTTGACCTCTTAAGCTTCTCCTGCCCTTCAATCCCTATCTCGTCAATAAGAATCTGTCTGTCATACCTCTCTTTTTCTTTCTCACTGATCATATCATTCATAACCTGCAGGTTGTTTGTGTCTCATTTTGTGAAAGCACCCAATAGAGATATTAATCTGCCGTTCCTCAGCCTCCTGCAAAAGCCGACATGAGATCCACTTCGTCTCCTTCCTTTAAAGGAGTTTGCAACCCCTGTAGGGAATTAATATTGTCTCCATTGACAAAAATAGAAATCGAAGCAAGCACTTCTCCTTGATTATCACAAAATCTCTCTTTTGAACCCGGAAATTGTTCTTCGAGATTATTGATACACTCCAGAACATCACTTGCAGAAAGCTGTACTTCTTCCTTGCCCTTTGTGAGTTTACACAATTCTCCTGATAGCCTTGCTATGATCATTCTTAACCTCCTCTATTGCTGCCATCCAAGACAGAGATCGTCTGGCCTATCAAAGAATATCTTGAACTCTTGGCGGGACTCTTCTCTAACCTCCTGTGCATCTTCCTCGGTCAAATTATGGGCCTTAATCCATGCCTCCATATGCAGCCCTCCTGGTAGCCATTTCTGTATGACTTCTCTCTCATAAACCCACCGTCTTCCCTTTACGCCGAGATTCAACATAATATTTAAAACCTCTTCTCTTTGCCTGTCGTCACAATAAACACACATAACACAATGCTCGAGAGTTGCCCATTTTTGAGGATCACGGTCGTATTTGGCACATGGGATTGCCCCGCTCTCCACATGAGGATCAATTTTTCGAGCCATATCATGGATATCTCTCTTCTCTCCAATGAAAACCCACTTTCCCCAGTGCTCCAGGTATTCCTTGTTGGTTAACTGTTTGCCATTGTAAGTCATGTATGATGGGGGCCCACTAGGATCATTGAAATACTCTTTACTAAGAATGAATATGTACCAGGACTCAGGCCTGTCGAGAATCATCTTCCCTTCCTATTAGTATGAATATCCTTTAATCGAACACCTAAAAAAGGTAAAGAGAAAAAATGGTTTGAATAGCAGTATTAAGCTTCTCCCCTGAAAAAAAAGAGAACCACTAACACAATAGTAAAGGCAAAGAAAAAGATAGAGAGCACACCAAATACAGTTGCTTAACCAAATTCACGAAATGCAAAGAGGAGAGAAGTGGTTTTGGCGCAAAACACTACCGCAGTAGTAATGGAGGTGAAAGGGGATTTAAGGTCGTCCCCTTGTGTACCCCTATCACAGAGGATTATCAACCCCAACACCTCGAATGATTTGCCCATCGTTTAGATCCTCTGACCATAGTTTTTCACAATGGGCACTTTCTGCTGCCACTACAATGAGAGCATCCCAAAAGGACAATCGGTTGATAATGCTGCAATCTATAGCCTCTTTTATGAGACTTGGTGTAATGATAACGGTTTCAAATCGTTCAAAATAATGGAGTATGTCCTTTACAAGCAGCGCATCGGCACCGAGTTTTTTAGTTGCAGCAACGTAAAACTCCTGCATGACTTGTGTGGAAATCACCCCCCGTAGATCGTTTGTTAATGTCTTTAAAAGCATACGACATCGATCTCTTTTAGCCAAATCAAAACTGTCCATACAATAGACCAGGATATTAGTATCAATGAAGATCTTAGACATCGTATAAATCCTCTCGTTTCCAGCTTTGACCGTTGGAGCTTACTTTCGCACCATCCATCAACGTAAAACATTCATCAAGCCAATTTGTTGATTGAGGTCTCACCATCTGTTCAAGTAACTTCCTGATGAGCGCATTCACAGATGTTTGATGTTTTTCAGCATACTGCCGTCCACATTTGAGCAAATCCTCATCCAGGGAAATGGTTATATTAGGCATATCACATCTCCTTTCTTCAATGTCACATTATAAGTGAACACCGATTATGTGTCAACAAATATATTTCCTCAATCTGTTTTTTGGCGTATACATGAGGTGGGTTGATTAGACTAAAGAGAGGGTGACTACTCACGTAGTCAGGCTGAAGGAATCCGAAAAGCACGATTGACGCACTTTAGTGGAGAGAGTCCAGCTTTTCGCACCAAACATGGCTTCAAAATGAGTTGTATTCCCGTTTTTACTAACAGTCTTCACCCTACCCACCTGTGTAGTTAGTGTCTGAACGAAAACTAGGATTTTTCGTCAAGGTCAAGGAAGATCAAAATTTTAACCGCAGAAATATATTGAATATTTTGAGGATTAAAATTTTTATCTGACGCAGAGATTGGCGAAAAAGACAGTTTTCGTTCGGACACTAGTTACAAGAGAGGAAATGAAATGATACAAACTTGCTTTTTCAAAACAGGGAGATAGAGGATTGCCATTGTGCGTCAAGGGATATGACCTCTTAATAATACAATTGTTACCCACAATCCATCCTTTCAAAATGTTATTGAAATTTTAACAACAGTTTATTAAAGTAATATGGTCACAGGCAATCTTATACTAATTCTCTCATACAAGGACGCAGACTTTACCATAAACCTCCATCTTGTCATCCTTGATTATAACCACCCCCTTCAACCCATCTATTCGTTTAGAAAACTCTATCCCTCTTTTGACGTCAGACACTTCTTTGACCTGGTTACCTATGGCCGTGGCCGCGGCATCGGCAAGGGTAGCCGAATCAGCAAGGGCAACGACCGCATCTGCACTCCCAAAACTGAATGAGTGCCCTAATATACCAGATGAAGTGCAAATTCCCATAGGTGTCTCTTCCGGTCTTATCTCAAGGGAAACTTTCCTATTTAAGGAAGACTGCCCATAGTAGATCCCAATCGTCTTTTCCCTGTCAAGCTTCAAGAAGATATCACCGCCATTTTCAACAACAACCTCTTGGGAGAATGCAAGCAAATCTTTACCCACGTATTCGGCTATTGCACCGGCTATTGATGCCATAGGACCAACAGAGACTTTTTTTGCTGCCGAAGACATAGCCTTTACGATAGAAGGCGCATCGTCCTGAATACAAACCGGTTCAAGAGCAGTACGAAATAATGGGTATCGCCTAATGTATCTCTCCAATTGGCCGCGATATTTTAAGACTGCTTCCAATGCTTTTTCTCTCAAATCATTGCTAGCCCATATGCAAAGATCAGTCTCTTTGACCACTGCATTGAAAGAGGCCATATCACTGTCTTTAAACAAGGAGAATCCCCATTTCACTTATCCTGAGCCGCTCTTATGTTTGCATAGACATGAGCGATGAATCTGTTTACCCACTCAGCATTGAGATAGTTATTTAGGTATCTCATTTCCTTTACTTGCTTCATCAGTAAGTGTCTATTGATATCCCCTGCTCTAATGGAATCATCCATGCGTAGGCATAGGGCTTTGAGCTCTGTTTCGTCTTCTTCCAGTTCTTCTCCCCAAGGAAAGAAGTTGTCATTACAACATTTAATGCATTGCCTTGGTTTCAAACCGCTCGCAGTTGTGTATATGGAGTCCAAATTCCGTTTAAAATCCGTCCTCGGCCCCTCATGGTTGCAAAATTGACATATCATCCCTCTATCTCTCCTGATAAAAGAATTTGAAC
>JAUXFK010000178.1 GCA_030623035.1 Deltaproteobacteria bacterium
AGTAATCAGTTGTACCCGCTGTAACCCCTCAATGGTTTCTGGGAACAGGGATTTAAGAGACTGAGGTTGTCTGTTACAAGCAGCAGTCGGTATGATGGCAAAAAGGATTGCAGATATAATAATGTGCATCTTTTTCATTATATTTTTATCCCTTAATTATTCTATAATACACATCTTAAGGTAAGGTATTATAATAGCAGGATAAAGTTTTATATATCGCCATTACGATATGATACTACCTCTCTTCAATTACCAATTATAAGTTGTCTCAAAACCAATGTTCCATTTTACTTTTAGTAGTAATTTTGCAATAATATTGGGAGAAAAGGTTGTCTCACAAAGGTTTAGAAAAAATTTATCTACTAACCCTGATTTTTAAAGTATATCATAACAATTTGTGTGAGCATGGGAATAGGTCTTGAAATCATTGTCAAGATTAAAATAATAATTGCCCAGAGGTAAGTAAAAAATCGTATAGTAATAACTGAGATTTTTATAATTGGGTGTTAGTTTTTATGTGGTGAATACTATGGCTCCAGATGAAAAAAGAATAGACCCAAGGATCGAATCGTCTAACCTTTTATCATACATTTGTCTTGATGAAAACAACCATGAAATGATGCAAGGAATGGGAAGGACTTTAAATGTAAGTGAGGGTGGAATTTTGCTTGAAACACATGTTCCTATTGATCCGCATCATATTGTGTCTATGACTATGGCCCTCGAAGATGATCTTATGGATTTCAAGGGAAAGATTGCCTATTCCAGGAAACGAGAAGATGGAAAGTTTGAATCTGGAATTGAGTTCATAGAAATGGATGAAGAGAAGCAGAGATTTTATAGACAATATATACTTATTTTCAGGGGACAAGAAAATAGACTATAAGGCGAGCGATTTGATCTAAAATATCAAAGAGTGTTCGGTGGGGGATTCAATGTCTGATAAGGAACGAATAAAATCCTTGATAAAAGAGGCGGCACTTTATCAAAAACAGGGCCTCTTTGAAGAATCTAAAGAAAAATACGAGGAGATCCTCACATTCATCCAAGATCATGAAAGATATTCAAAGGATAAGAAATTAATAGATGCGGTTAAAGGTAAAATCCGAATTGCGGAAGACAATCTTGATGAGATAGATAAGACTACAGAGACACCCGCGCTATCGCAAGAGATACAGGATCTTATCAGCCGATTATTTTCATCTTCGAAAGATAAGGATATGGCTGCAATCGAAGGAGCTGTAGCCCTTGCCAAGTTTGGTCAATACGAGAAAGCGTTAGCAGAATTTCAAAGACTAATAGAGGAAGGGAAAATGCCTCTTGTGGCGGCCAAGAACAGCCTCATGTGTCACATAGCAATCTCTTCACCAGATGCGGCTATCGCTCAATTCGAACAATGGGTGTCTTGGAATACATTCTCCGGGCCTGATCTGAAATACATACGGACATTTCTTGAGAATACCTTAGAAAAGCAGGGCATCAAAGCTGATCTTCCATTGGTGGATGAAGCACCTGATGTAGAAGGTGAATCTGAGGAACGCGAAGTAGACATGATTGATATATCTTCAATTAGCGTAGAATTGGCGAATGGGCCTCGCAAGGGTGAAAAGATAGAGTTGCAAGTTACCTTTCAGTTGGGTAATAAGATTAGCACTATCATTCCAGCTCAGCAGAAGTACTTGGCAGATGCCTTTAAGATTGGACTCCGGTTGTCAGGGATGCAGTGTTTTTCCCCTTTAGCTATATTCAATGCCAGAGGTATCGTTTCCGGACTAAAAATAGTAACGTCCGGCCCAAGGCGAGGGAGTCATGCATTGGACATCACAATAGATGGTGTCTAGTCATTGGACTAAAAAGACTATCGGTTTTATCTCACGTATTGGATACAAAGAAGGTGAATATTTTTAGTCCTGATTTCACAAAAAAGGGTCTGTGGAGGATATTGTAAGTTTTATGGCTGTCTTCAATCCGAAAGATAGAGTCATTGAATGTAAGATTGTGTATTATGGCCCGGGGCGGAGTGGAAAGACCACCAATTTGGAATACATTTTCAAAGCGGGAAAAAAATACACGAATAGCGAGCTTGTTTCCATAAATACCAAGGGTGATCGTACCCTCTTCTTTGATTTTCTTCCCCTCGGCTTGGGTAAAATCAGAGGTTGTGACGTCAAGGTTCAGCTCTACACGGTCCCTGGACAGGCAAAATATAATTCCACAAGAAAACTGGTCTTAAAAAATGTAGACGGTGTAGTTTTTGTTGCAGATTCCCTTGAGATTCGACGGAAAGAAAACTTTTTATCTCTGAAGGATCTGCAGCAAAACCTTGCAGAAAAGAACATGAATATATTAAAAATTCCACTCGTCATTCAATATAACAAGCGAGATCTCGGAGAACAAGGTATTCCCATTATGCCTATAAAAGATATGGAGCGTGATCTAAACAGCAAGCTCAAGGCTCCCTCTTTTGGGGCAAATGCCTTGAAAGGGAAAGGTGTAGGGGAGACTCTGAAGAAGTGCTTAATCCTTACATTGCGTCATCTCCAAAAAGAGCTACAATGGTCACAGTAAAGGTTTACCATGAGTGCTAAAGCGGCACTTGCAGGAAACTTGAGTTTTATTAGCCTGACAGATATCTTTCAACTACTTGGTGGGAACAATAACACTGGGATAATGCACATTACGAGTCAATATGTCCCAAAGCCCGGGCTCATATATTTTCTCAATGGAGATCCTATCAATGCTACGAGCGGTCCTTTGAGTGGGTTAGATGCTATTTATGCCCTGTTTGGATGGATTGAAGGGGAATTCGAATTTTATGAAGAGGAGGTTCAAATTGGACGTGTGATTAAAAAGAACAGAATGGAGATACTGCTCGATGCCATGAGGATGCTTGACGACGGGTTAATCAAAAAGGTGGGGCCGCCCTCTTTTGATGAGGCCGTTTCCGTAGAAAGCAATAAAACCGAATCTGGGAAAAAAGGGGCTCCTCAACTCATTAAAGGCCCATTAGTGGATTACTCACATGTCCTTGATGAAGAAGAATACCATGTTGGAGAGAAAATTGCCACAGCAGGGGGTCATGGCAAATGGATTTGGATTATATTGAATGGATCAGTAAGTGTAAGCAGGGAAACAGCAAATGGCCCTATGAATATAGCCAACCTTGGAGAGGGATGCTTTCTTGGGGGTTTCACCGTTTTGCCATTCACAGAATATACCCGAAGTGTTACCATAACTGCTTTAGAGGATGTTCGATTGGGCTTGATGGATACTGAGTTTCTTTATCGAGATTTCATGTCCCTATCACCGGATTTCAGAAAAATTCTTCTCAGCCTGGATGGCAGACTAAGAAAGATTACGGATAGGGCTGTAGAGTTGTTTAGGAAAGAGGACAAGATCAAGGGATTTACCAAAAATAAGAAGGTAATTATAGAAAAGGGTTCTTCAAAACAAGAGGCATTTGCCATAATAGAGGGTGAGACATACGTGGTTGGACAAACCCAGAAAGTGTATCTGCCGCTATTGACTCTTGAAAAAAATGAGATTTTTGGGTATATGCCGTTCACGGATATGGGCCATGAACCTCAGTCTGCCTTAGTTTTGGCATCAAAGGATTTAGAGGTACATAAACTGGATACGGAGAGCCTTCAAAAAGAGTACGAGCATCTTTCAGGGACATTCAGAAATATGATTTATCATGCATGCACGTGTATTTTTAGGACTACGAAACTAGCTTATCACCTGCATGAGGTGAAATAGCTACGCTTCATATTACCCTCCAAGAATTGAGTTTTATAACTCGATAGTATAGGAAATCCCACTTTTTAGACAGGATAGACGGGATGTTCAGGATATAAAGAAAATAAGAAAATCTTGTTAATCATGGTAATCCTGTCAAAAAGTTCCGCCGAAGGCGGCTAAGTTCATTTTACATTACACAACGAATCTCATAAAATGAAAGTGCTGCGAGGTTGTTGATGATTGTAGATACAGGCGGGTAGTGAGGCTCACAAACCTTTCCATTGAGCGCCTTTGCCCAACAGAAGTGTACACTATCAACTGCTATATTTATTTACCAATTTCTTTCGTTCTTCGTCCGGTAGGGCCCTGATATAGGACTTCCAGCCTGGACACCAACCGATATGCCACTTCCATATTCGGCCCAAAATCGACCGGGGGTTCTTATCGTACCTCGCTTTAAACCCGCATTTTTCACAACGATTCATTGTTATTCTCCTTCTGAATGTTGTTACGTCCTTTTTTTGCCCATTGACTCAAATAATCAAATGGTGCCGGTTGCGTCCAACTCTTTTTCGCTACGTAGTAAAAATACTTTTCTCTGCCTGATAAATAAAACCGCTCTGTCTCGGGAGGCAGGAACCGAAAGACCCATGACATGCTATTTACAAAAGGGGATTAAGAGCCTGCTGAATGGCTTTTACTTTTCTTCAAAGAGTGTCAAGTACTCCCCGTAGCCCTCTTTTTCTAAATCCTCTTTAGGAATAAATTTTAGGCCTGCGGAATTGATGCAGTACCTCAAACCCGTAGGCATCGGTCCATCAGGAAACACATGCCCCAAATGAGAGTCCCCGTGCTTGCTTCGAACTTCCGTGCGGATCGTGAAAATGCTTCTGTCTTCTCTTTCCACGCTGTTATCCGGCTTAAGGGGTTTTGTAAAACTAGGCCACCCGGTCCCGGAGTCAAATTTGTCAAGTGAGCTGAACAGAGGCTCTCCTGAGACAATGTCAACGTATATCCCAGGTCTTTTGTTGTCCCAGTGCTCGTTTTTAAACGGCGGTTCAGTGCTATCCTTCTGGGTAACCTTGTACTGCATCGGCGTCAATTTCTGACGCAACGCTTCATCGCTGGGCTTTATATATCTCCTGTCCTTAGTATCCATTTCCGCTCCTTCCATGGAATCCTGCCATACCTTTCTTAGAAATTTGTCCCGGCCCGAGTTAAAGCGATAGTACTTGTATTTGACCGGGTTTTTCTTATGGTAGTCCTGATGGTACTCCTCTGCCCTGTGGAACTTTGAAAATTGGACAATCTCGGTGACAACTGGTTTTTCAAATTTCACCATTGTATTGAGCTCTTCTTTGGACTGCTCTGCCAGCATCTTTTGTTCCTCATTATGATAAAAAATCGCTGTTCGGTATTGTGAACCGCGGTCCGCGAACTGCCCGCCGTGATCGGTTGGATCTATATGCCTCAAGAAAATGTCCAGTATTGCCTTATAAGTAACCTTTGAGGGATCATAATGTATTTGCACTGCTTCAACGTGGCCGGTCTCACCGGATGATACGCTCTCGTATGTCGGATTTTCCTCATGACCACCGGTGTAACCGGATATAACCTCGACAACGCCGTCGATCTTCTCAAAATCCGATTCAATACACCAAAAGCAGCCGCCGGCAAATGTTGCTGTTTCTAATTCGATGCGCTGTTTGCCCATGGTATCTCTTGCCTCATTTTCATGATTTGTGGGATTCTGACAGCCAAACGCCATCAAAACTATCAGTATGCCTGACAATAGTATTTTCTTTAAATTCATCATAGAACCTTGACAGTCGCAAACAGATCATAAGGAAGCCGTGAACGCTCCTGCTAAGTTTAATAGTTGACAACATTCCCGACATCGTCCCAAAAAAGAACGACTGGCCCAAGGAATCAAGCCGGTTGTGAAAAGCAATCGACAGGATTTGCAGAATATGATTTCCAAAAAAAATTATTTCAAGCCTACTTCCAGGCTGGATTGGTAGATAGACTGAATTCAATTGCTATCCAGATTATCCAGTGGACTTCCCAGTGTTTCAAAATTTATACTCATCACATGGGTATAAATCATGGTTGTCCGCACGTCCGCATGCCCTAAGAGTTCTTGCACACGCCGAATATCCTTACCTGCTTCCAGCATATGCGTTGCAAACGAATGACGGAGTG
>JAUXFK010000033.1 GCA_030623035.1 Deltaproteobacteria bacterium
CATAAAAAAGGGGATATATCAAATCGAAATGCGCTATTTTATCAATAATATCATGTGGTCAGGGTGATTTTTTGAAAAATATTCACTTTATTTCGATCCTTATATCGGAATTCCAGATTTAACTTAAAATGGTTATTGAGTTCCCTAAGAAAAAAATCGGTCACAAAAGCGGCACCAACCATTGAGTTCACCTGCATTTTGTAGCGTAGCGAAAAAATGTCAGGTGGACGATTTGTTATGTTTTTTATCCATTTTTCTTGGCATGAGTGATCAGCGGCCTCCGGCCTTTCTCTTTAAAGCTGACAACGATTTTCTCTGCTTTATCAAAAGGAACGGTTATAAAAGAAAATTTGTCCATTACCAGTATATCTCTGATATGTTTAGGCTTAACTGAAACTCTGCTCATAATAAGCTCAACAAGTTTTCTGGAATTAATCTTGTCTTTCTTACCAAGTGCGACAAAAAGCCTTGCTTTACCCTGTTGATCAAGTTGCGTTCCCTTTGCACTGACCTCTTTTATTTCACCATAGGCATCAGGATTGAGTTCTTCTTCGAAACAATAGTTAAGCATAGCAGCTAATATTTCTGTCGGAGTATTATCCTCAAGCAATTTATTAGCCCAGTTATAATATTTAGTATCAATCTCATCTTCAAGAATAGTAGACAGATCATTGTATATCTTTTTCTTTTTAGCTTTGATAATATCTTTTACCTTCGGTACTTTTGATTTCCTAATATCAGTCTTGGCGATCCTCTGTATAAACATCAGTCGCTTATATTCACCAGGAGTAATAAACGTAATAGCGTTGCCCTCATTCCCTGCCCTTCCTGTACGGCCTATTCGATGAACATACGACTCCGGATCTTGAGGTAGCGAATAGTTTATAACGTGAGAGAGGTTATTAACATCAATTCCCCGTGCTGCAACATCTGTTGCTATAAGTATAGTTACTCTTTGTTTCTTAAATTTTTCAAGAGTTCTTTCTCTTTGCGCCTGTGACATATCTCCATGAATAGCTTCTGCGTTATATCCTCTATCCATTAAATGAGTTACAAGAGAATCAACATCAATTTTTGTTCTACAGAAAACCAGACCGTAAAAATCATCTTGAATATCAATTATCCTGCATAGTGCCTCAAGTTTGTCAGAGGCTTTTACTTCAAAGTATATTTGCTCCGTCAGATTAGTTGTCAATTGCTTTTTCGTAACTGTAAGAAGCTCATAACCGTCCATGTATTTACGTGCAAGGTCCTTTATCCTTCCAGGCATTGTTGCAGAAAACAATAGCGTTCTTTTGTCAGGATTTGTATGCTTCATTATTTCTTCCATATCTTCGATGAATCCCATATTAAGCATTTCATCTGCCTCATCAAGTATCAGTTGCTCAATTTTTCCAAGCTTTAATGTCTTTCTGTTAAGATGATCAATTACCCTGCCCGGAGACCCAACTATTATATGCACGCCTTCTTTCAGTCTGCGAAACTGCTGATCAATAGATTGACCGCCATATATTGGTACTATTTTGATATTCTTGTCTCCTTTGAGTGAATTGATTTCTTCTGATACCTGAATGGCCAACTCTCGTGTAGGAACCAGAATTATTGCCTGAACTGTTTTGGAATCTGTGTTAACCATTTCTATCAGAGGTAATCCGAATGCAGCTGTTTTGCCCGTACCTGTTTGGGCCTGAGCGATGATATTAGTGTCATCTCTTAGCATTACAGGGATAGTCATAGCCTGAATTGCGGTTGGCTCTTCAAAACCCTTTTTATTAATTGCGTCCAGTACTTTTGATGAAAGTCCAAGGTCATTAAATGTCTTTTTGTTTGCCATATATTTTTTCCTAATTATTATTTTTTGGTTTAACCAAGCTTGACAAATATACACTATTATCGGTAAAAAGATGCCAAAAAATTTCTAAGCATAATAAATATATGTGTTCAAGCCGGACAGAAATAGCCGAATCAATTTTAACTTTTCACAGAATCATGCGGATCGAACAGACGCCCTTCGGGAGTTCCTCATCCGCACCATTGTTGCCGGGAGCGAAGTGTCCGGCAACAACAAGTGATTATATGGTTTATAGTCAAGTATCATAGGTAGTGTATAACATTTTGTGTAAATTCGAAGAGGGTAGAAAAAGAGCGCTTTTCCTATATAAAGAAGAGAGGAAAAGCGCCCTGTGGTCTGCATTCAGTATGCGTCTTGTTCTGCAGATTGCAATACGCCTTTATTTATTTTCTTATATAATGTTTTTGGTTGTCTTACATCTGTATGAAAAGTAATTCTAAAATACTCTTTAATAGAAAACAGAACAACTACCAGCGATAAAGCAAATGTTTTAAGGTTACTTTTGCCTAGAAGTTTGTTGTAATTTTTTCTAATTTCAGTAAGCATATTTTTTGCGGCATCATTTTGACAAAATATTCTCGAACTAAAAAGAAAAAATCTCATCATTTCCAGCCTTGATTTAAATTTACCAGCCCGTTGTTTTATTTTTGGATCTGGATGATTAACGCAATATTCATACCCTTGGAGTGATGTCTGCATTGCTCTAATTAAAGATGGACCGTTCTTTTGGTAGTCAAAAATAAAAGCTTTCTTCAGAAATTCATTTGATTCATCAGGAGTGAAGTGCTCATGATGAAACCAAATATTTTTCTGCCCATGTTGAGTAAGAAGCGGAATATCAGCAAGGAGTTTCCCTTCCTCTTTATAATTTTTATAAAGTGTCGTCCCCGGGATTGGTCCCAGCTGCATAAACTGAAGATAGTCTGCATTTAAGGACGTTGCAAATGTTATATCATCCCAAATCGTTTCCTTATCATGGTGTTCCAGGAAAAGGATGGCAGAAACCATAACTGAAATGCCTCTTCTCTTAAGTTCTTTGAAAAGGTGATGAAAGTCTACCCCTTTGTTTTTTTCGTATATTTCCTTTTTGGATTCAACCCCAATCCAAACGAAATTAACACCTAGCCGCACAAGTATATCGAGATCTCCGATATCAATAAAAGTTTCTGCTGAACTGAAAATAGCAAATGTAAAATAGCGTCCTTCCCTGTCCATTATCTCTAATAGTTCAAGTGCACGATCCTTGGCTTTTAAAAAGTTTTCATCCATAACTCCAAAATCAGTTATGCCAAGTTTATCTTCATATTCGCAACAAACATCAAAAATTTCTTTCCCTGTTTTTAAATATGGAATGTAATCGCCAAAAAAATGAGACGTAGCGCAAAAATGGCATTTATTTGGACATCCAACCCCGGTTATTAAAATACCACCATCTGATGCCCAGGGCACTCCCATAATTTCACGATTGAATGAGCTATATGATAGGGGGTGTTTTATGGGTTTATTCTGATCTTCGTTAAAAAGATCCCTCAAAAAGCTAATGCCTTCCCCGTGACAGATAAAATCATGCTCGATCATATTTTCAATATTTGGTATATTAACGCCGTGCCCCCCTAATACAATTTGTGAATCAGGTGAAATTTGTCTAACAAGTCTCGCCATCTTTTTGGCTTTTTCAAAATTCGGTATAATAAAGCTTATGCCTATATAATCATACCCTTTTTTCAATTCCTTTTTAAAGCGTCTTAGTGTTGGAAAATCTAACACCGCAGTTGGAACGTCTATATTTTCTGCGAGAAGATACAAGCCGTGACTGCTATGGTTAAATCTATACGAAAAGATGCCTTGTTCTCGCGTTACCTGATTATGGAATAACTCCATTTTATTTTCTTTTTCACCATATTGATCATCAACGCTAAATGGGCCAAAAACAGATGTAAGTAGCATTTTCATGATATTCTCACTTTAGAAAGTTTTTCGGTGATTGTCTTTTTACCTGAACCGTTCGGCCCAGCTACAATGATAAGCCTCGGGCTCTGCTTATCTTTCATGTCGGTATAGAATCTTTCTGGCGGGACACTGTTCGCCGATTATAGTCTGAAGTTTCTTGAAATGCCAAGCCAAGGCTTCGTGCTTGCGTGCGCGAGCTTCATCGCCGGCCTGCTTTATCAGCGCGGCGAGTCGCTTTCCAGCATTTTCTTGATTTTTTTATCATTTAAATCGAATCCTTGTTTCATGACACAATTAACTCCCAATAATGTTTGTTATGCCCAACGCAAAAACCAGCCGCCGAGGTACGAGGTCGGCCGGATTGCTTTAATTGCGCCGGACTAAGGGTGCCGCCTCTTTACTCCCTGCAATGTGTAAATTCAAGAAAGACACTCTCATAATTACCTCACACTGTCAATAACCAGGGTATTGATCCGTTCAGCAACAACCAACATAACCATATAGTCTCTCATATTTTAACTTTCTTGTAAAGAAAGTTTTTCAACCCGCTTACAAATATAGGTGTGTACCCCCTTAAAATATTTCTATTTTTGTAACAGTTTAGCTTTTTGAAATTTTAGTTGCTAAGGCGGTGGTCGAATTTTAATCCGTGCAACTGTTTGAAAATCTAAGTAGTGTCCATCCAGAAATGAGCAATTTTGTGCAAGGTCAAGGAAGGCGAAGATTTTAACCGCAGGAATATATTGACATATTTCGAGGATTAAAATCTGAGCCTGACGCAGAGATTGGGCAAAAGGGCCATTTATGGATGGACACTGGTTAATCAAAACAAGGAACCATAACCGACGATGTTTTTGAAGCTCTTTTTAGCTTTTACAATAATTCCTTTTTTGGAACTCTACCTGCTGATAAAGCTAGGAGGTTATCTCGGGGCATTTACTACGATCCTGATCGTGATTATAACCGGCTTTTGGGGCGCTTACCTGGCAAAATTCCAGGGTATCAGGACAATGACCAGGATAAAGCGAATTTTAAACCAGGGAGGATTGCCTGCACAAGAGATGATCGATGCAATGCTTATCTTTATTGCAGGA
Organism: Deltaproteobacteria bacterium; assembly: GCA_030623035.1. Lineage (GTDB taxonomy): Bacteria > Desulfobacterota > UBA8473 > UBA8473 > UBA8473 > JAUXFK01. The sequence continues at coordinate 4,897 of JAUXFK010000033.1, forward strand.
GCTGTCTTACTCACCCCAGGTTTCCTAACAGACATTGCAGGAATCATAATCCTGATACCTAAGACAAGGCTCTATATTAAACGCTGGCTGAGATACAAGTTTGATCAATGGATCAAACGAAATCGGATTGTTACTTATTGAGGAGCTGCTACCCGGATCAAATTCCTTTGAGCGACATTTAAAATAAGGGATAAGAATGAGACTCATACTGGCTTCTTCTTCTCCAAGGAGGAGAGATTTAATGAAGCAGCTTGGACTTCAGTTCGAGGTAATCCCAAGCAGTGCAAAAGAAAGCATAAAAAATGGGGAAAATCCGATTGAACACGTTTTGCGCTTAGCCGAGGACAAGGCGTTAGACGTTGGAAAGAGCATGAAAGACTCATGGATAATTGGAGCAGATACGATTGTTTTACTCAATGGTGAGATTTTGGGAAAACCTGTCAAAGAACAAAATGCCTATCAAATGTTGATTAAGTTAAGTGGTAAAGAACATCGAGTAATAACAGGTTTTTGTATCTTCAATACCAATACGAAGGAATCTATTAAGGAATATGTAAAGACTCGCGTTACGATTAAGGAGCTTTCGGATGAAGATATCAGGGGATATATCCAAACCAAAGAACCCTTTGATAAGGCTGGAGCTTATGCAATTCAGGGAATTGGGGCTTTCATGGTCAAAGAGATAAAAGGGTCGTATACCAATGTGGTTGGCCTGCCCATATGTGAATTGATAGAGGCTTTAAGCCGATTGGGGGCAGTAAAACTCTTTGAGCCCCCTAACCTTCAACAGGGTTGAGCATTTCTCAATGGGCGAAAGCTATAATATAAAGAGGCTTTTCATAAGATAGAAAAAGTTTTTTACGAGTTTTAAACATTTTACTGTTGGGGACAAGTTGGAACATCGGGTCATTGATAATTTAATGCGGGTAAAAGAAAAGATCGAAAAAGCTGCGACTCAATGTGGCAGAAACCCTGATGATATTAAGCTTATGGCTGTTTCAAAGATGGTTGGGGTTGAAAAGATCAAAGAGGCAATATCTGCAGGGGTAACCATCTTAGGTGAGAATTATCTTCAGGAGGCAAAAAGAAAAATAGAAGAGATAGGAAAAAGCGTTCAATGGCACATGATAGGTCATCTCCAGACCAATAAGGTAAAACAGGCAATCGAATTATTCGACCTCATACAATCAGTAGACAGGTTAAGCCTGGCACAAGAGATTCATAAGAGAGCAAAAAACTTAGACAAGAGGGTCCGTATATTGGTTCAGGTAAACATCTCCGAAGAAGATACAAAATCAGGTATTGAAAGCGAAAACGCCGTGTCCCTCATATCAGAGATTGCCAGGTTAAAAAATATAAGCATCGAAGGCCTTATGACAATTCCCCCCTATCTACTCGATCCACAAAAAGTCCGGCCTTACTTTAAATCATTGAGAGAACTAAGTGAAGAAATTGAGAGAAGAGGGTTTGAGAATACCTCCATGAAGGAGTTATCCATGGGGATGTCAAATGACTTTGAGGTAGCCATTGAGGAAGGAGCCACTATCGTTAGAGTAGGAACAGCTATATTCGGAGAAAGAGGATGAAGGTCGATTTTTTAATTTGAATAAGGACTTATTATGGAAGTACGGATAGATGGAAACGGAAAGCAGCCGGATAAGACCCTTCCGAATATAGAGATTGCCCTTTCTATCAGGCATTCACATTCACAACAGTCGATGCAAAAGTTGTATTATAACGTCTTTATGTCAGAATCAGAAGAAGGGATAAACTGGCGAACCGCAATAGGAATGGTTGAAATCTCTTTGGAAAATGTCTTAGACAGTGATCCGAGTATTATACAATTGGATCTATCTCAAAATGTTTATCTGCTCAATTCTGAAGGCAATAGAAAATTGGAAGACAATATATTCATCCTAAAAGATAATAATGGCAAGATACACCTTTTGACCAGAGTAATGGGGCAAAGGGGCAGGAAAATTTTAAAGAATATACACCGACAGTTAATGCAGAAAATTCGTCTTGATATCTTTTGAATAGATGATTCTACATAAAATAAGGGGGGAATGGAGAGATAAAAATAATATCTTTAAAGGGGTTGATCTATGCCAAACGAGCTACATGTTAATATCCTAAAGCAGGGATCGGATTCATGGAATAAGTGGAGGAGAGAGAATCCTGAGATAAAGCCTGATCTTTGCGGAGCAGACCTTAGAAAGAAAGAGCTTTGCATGATAGATCTAAGAAGCGCATTCCTCATAGAGGTGAATCTCTGCGGGGCGGACCTCAGTGGTGCAAATCTCAATAAAGCCAACCTTATAGAGGCGAATCTCACAGGGATAAACCTAAAAGACGCCAAGCTCATAGAGACTAACTTTTACAGAGCAAACCTCAGCGAGGCAGACCTAACCGGCGCAAACTCAAGGGGAGCGAATTTTATAGAGGCAAACCTGAACGGGGCAAACCTGAGTATGGCTGACCTCAGCAGAGCGATTTTAATGAAAACTCGCCTCATTAAAGCGAACCTTTCGAATACCAACCTTACAGATGCAAACCTATACTGCGCTGACCTCAAAGATGCTAACTTAAAAGATGCAGACCTCAGCAGTACCAAGATCAGTGAAACCGATAAATAAAGAGATTGATACGTACGGAATCGGACACGTCTTCGCACGGTAAAGAGATGTCTTATAGGGATATAAAATGCAATACATTATTGAAGCGGAAGGTCTAAAAAAGACATTCGATGATTTCGTTGCAGTGGATAGCATTTCCTTTCAAGTACGAAATGGGGAGTGTTTTGGGATACTGGGGCCAAATGGTGCGGGCAAAACCTCAACTGTTCGTATGATTTATGGCTTTTCACCCTTAACAGGAGGAAAACTGAAGGTCTTTGGTCTAGATATAACCAAAGGATTTCGGACGATAAAATCTCGCGTAGGTGTCTGTCAGCAGGAGAACAACCTCGATCCTGATTTGAGCGTTCTTCAAAATCTGGAGGTATATGCCCGTTATTTCGATATCTCTCATAAGAAAGCACATAGAAAAGCGAAAGAACTCCTTAAGTTTATGGCATTGGAACATCGCGAGAAGGATAAGGTGAACGAACTCTCAGGTGGGATGATGCGCAGGCTGGTCTTCGCACGTGCACTCATAAATGATCCGGATCTTTTGATTCTCGATGAACCCACAACCGGTCTTGACCCCCAATCACGACACCAGGTATGGGAACGAATGGAAGAACTCAGGTCAATGGGACTTTCTATCTTACTGACCACTCATTATATGGATGAAGCTTCCCGTCTTTGCGACCGGCTCATTATCATGGACCATGGTCGCATATTGGTCTTGGATAAACCGAATGAGCTTATTCGAGAACATATAGGGAATAATATCATTGAGGTCGACGAACCTACCAATGAGTTGCGAACATATTTACAGTCCGAACGATTGGCTTATGAGGATATGGGACATCGTCTCATCATCTATTCTGAAGAAAGCAGTAATCTGTTTCAATACATTAGCGATACTTACTGTAATGAGGGTTGCATTTTACGAATGGCCACATTGGAAGACGTGTTTTTAAAGTTAACGGGTAGAGACCTCAGAGAATGATGAAAAAAATTTCCGCAAGAATCTCCAGAAGATACATTCGAGTTTGGCAGAGAAACCTTACTGTTTACCGTAAGACATGGAAAATAAGCTTTCTTCCCCCCCTTCTTGAGCCTCTCTTTTATATATTGGCCTTTGGTGTTGGACTCGGTGCCCTGGTTGGAAAGGTTGCTTATCACAACTCTGAGATACCTTATGTGCGTTTTATTGCGCCAGCCCTGATCGCTGTCAACATAATGTACAACGCCTTTTTTGAAAATACCTTTGCCTCTTTTGTTAGAATGTATTATCAAAAAACCTTCGATGCGATTTTGGCAACCCCTCTTACTTTAGAGGAGATTATAACCGGAGAAATTGTATGGGGAGCTACCAAATCCGTGATTGCTTCATTTGTAATGATAGTGGTTATTAGCTTTTTTGGATTCATTACATATCCCCATGGGCTCCTCATCATACCCTTAGCCCTTTTGGGTGGCATAGCCTTTGGATCTATCGGCATGTTCTTCACAGGTATCGTACCCAGGATCGATATATTCAACTTGCCCATATTCCTGTTCATTACACCGATGTTCTTATTCAGCGGTACATTCTTTCCTATTGAAAACTTACCATTTTGGGCGCAAAAACTCGCTTTTGTGCTTCCTCTTACTCATCTTGTTAAGCTCACTCGGTCCTTTAGTTTCGGGGTTATGGATTTTGACCTCTTATGGAATGTAGGATATCTTTTACTTTTTTCTCTCGTGTTTTTCCCATTGGCCATATTTGTTATGCATCGTCGGTTGATCAAGTAGTAAGGAAAATAATATGCAATGATTAACAGGATCTAAAGATTCTCCTCTCCTTTCCAAGGATGAAGCGGTTTGGGAGGAAGCATAAATATCCATTTGTCGTTAATAAACATGCCAAACAGGGTATCTCCATGCTTGAATACTTATTTAAGCCGGCATCCGTTGCAGTGATCGGTGCTTCTAAAAACCCCACCAAATTGGGTTCGATCGTTCTTAAGAATATTATCCACGGTGGATACAAAGGTCATATCTATCCAATTAATCCCAAGGCAGAAAAAGTCATGGGACTTCAAGCAGTCCCTTCAATATTAGATTTAGATGAGGTTGATCTTGCTCTAATTGCCACACCCGCGAAAAATGTCTTAGAGACTTTGGCAAGATGTGTTGAGGCTAAAGTCAAAACCGCGGTTATCTTCTCTTCTGGATTTGGAGAATTGAGTGAAGCAGGAAAAAAGGCAGAAGAAGAACTGGTATCTATTGCAAGAAGAGGGAGGTTACGTTTCGTAGGACCAAATTCCGTGGGAGTATTCTCTTCTTCTTCCAATTTGCATGCCATGATGCCAAATATACAGATCAGAAGGGGACATGCATCTCTCGTTTCACAAAGTGGAAATGTAGGCTCACAGGTGCTTTACAGAGGGAGTAAGTTAGGCATAGGATTCAATATGTTCGTAAGCAGTGGAAACGAGGCAGATTTGCATAGCGAAGACTATATAAGATATTTTGGGCAAGGACAGGACACAAAGGTTATCCTGTCATACGTTGAAGGATTTGGTGACGGAAAGAAGTTCTTGGAAACTGCAAAAGAGACTACAATGAATACGCCGATAGTCACCCTCAAGGGAGGGGACACAAAAGCAGGTGCAGATGCGGTCAGATCACATACCGGTGCACTTGCAGGCTCTATACATGTTTTCAATGCTGCACTTAAGCAATCAGGAGTTACTAGGGCACAGACAATTGAGGAATTACTTGACTTTGCCCTTGCTTTCAATAGCAATCTCTATCCGAAGACTAAAAAAATAGCTGTTTTGACTCGCGGGGGAGGATGGGGCGTGATTGCAGCGGATGCCTGTGAAAAAGCAGGATTAGAACTGCCAGAACTGCCGCCAGAAGTAATTACAGACCTAAGCACGATATTGCCTTCTTACTGGAATAAGAGAAACCCAATAGATACGGTAATGGCCTCTGGTTTCACCCTTATGACCAGGATCATCGATATTCTGGGAAGGTGGGGAGATGTAGACGGGTTACTGATATTGGGTGGATTTGGAGGTTATTTCGCTAAGATTTGGAATGAAAATAAAATAGAAAAAGTATCCAGAAAGATGATCGAATTATCTGGCAGTAAGGCTATCTTTTCTGTATCTTTTACACAAAATGAAGATTCCAGGCCGATTCAACGACTCCGTGAAAACAATATTCCAGTATATCATGATGCGAATAGGGCGATTGATGCATATTCTAAGTTGTTGGAATATAGGGAATATTTATCCGCAGCCCGTATCAGTGAGGGGAGTTGACAGGCTGCTTGTAATCAGCGTATCACTAGATAGTCCTGATAAGCAGGACAAGGAGCCACAATGAAAGCATTGGTCATAGGGGGCACGGGGCCCACAGGCCCGTTTGTGCTGGACGGGTTGTTGAAACGAGGGTATGAGGTCACCATCCTTCATCGCGGAACTCATGAAATAGACCTGCCCTCAGAGGTCGAACATCTGCACGGTGATCCCCATTTTATTGAGACCCTTAACGAGACCTTGGGGACACGTACTTTTGACATCGTCATAGTGATGTACGGGAGGTTGCGTTATGTGGCAGAAGTGATAAGAGAAAGAACTGAAAGATTGATATGTGCAGGAGGAGCTGCAGTATACAGAAGGTGGCTTGATCCAAGGCAGAATCTGGCCGATTCTTCTTATCTCATTCCCGAAAATGCACTATTGGTTACAAGCCCCGAACCGGACGGATTGGAAACAGACACTTTCTTCCGCTTTTCCAACCTCTTGGCAAAGACAGAACTGGTAGTTATGGAAAATCACCACCTGGGTTTTTATAGCGCCACAATATGCAGATTTCCTATGATCTATGGGCCAAGACAGCTCATTCCGGGCGAATGGAGTATAATCCGCCGTATACTTGACGGTAGGAAAAGACTGATTGTCCCCGATGGTGGACTTACCATCGAATCGAGAGGGTATTCGGAAAACATGGCGCATGGGTTATTGTTGTGTGTAGATCATCCGGAAGAATCCGCCGGACAGGTATACAATGTGGCAGATGAAGATGCATTGAGTTTGAAAGACTGGATAGAGACCATATCAGGGGTAATGGATTATGAATTTGAATTGGTGGATATGCCCGCAAAAGTTGCAACACCTTCCGTACCTTACGGAATGGCAATCCGGCCTTTTGCAAAGAAGACCGGTCAACTTCACCACCGAGTACTGGATCTAAGAAAGATCAGGGCTAAGCTAGGATACAGAGATATCTTCAAGGCAATATGTGGCCTCAAAAAGACCGTTCAATATTACCTGGATAATCCACCTGACCGAGGAGGGGAGACTGAACAGAGGTTAAATGATCGGTTTGATTATGATGCTGAGGATAAATTGATCAGTGAATACGAGAAGAGCCTGGACAAACTATCCACCATATTCCCAGAGGATACATGGCGACATCCCTATCCACATCCGGACAAACCCAATGTAAAGCGGGATCAAAGAGGGAGATAGTGCAAGGGTTAAGGATTACGGATAACTTAACTTTAGGCACTTTAGCTCACTTGAGGCACTTCAAACTCGAATAGGGAATCGTATTTAAGAATACGTGTACTAAGGTATATTCTAAGGAGTTGATATGAGAATGGAAAAGGAACTCAATGTCTTTCTTCAACCTGAGAGTGTGGCTGTCATAGGTGCTACTGAAAGGCTCGGTGCATGGGGATCACTAATAACGAATGCCTTACTGTCCCTTGAATATTCAGGAAAGGTCTATCCAGTAAATCGCCGTGTACAGTCTGTATATGGTATCCGAGCCTTCCCCAATATAAGAGATATTCCATATCCAGTGGATCTAGCTGTGATAGCCATACCTGAACATTCGATTGAGGAATGCATCCGGGACTGCGGGGCAAAGGGTGTAAGGGGGATAACTATAATAACAGCAGGTTTCGGTGAGGCAGTAGAAGGAGGACGAGATAGAGAGGAGGCCTTAGCAGAAACTGCTCGTTCATATGGAATGCGGATCCTTGGCCCCAATGTAAGTGGCACTTTTAACCTACATTCGAATTTCAATGCCTCAGGTTCTTCTGCCGAACACCTATTCCCAACTAAACTTGCAGCCGTATGTCAGGGTGGATATGCCTTTTACGATCTTTTGTCTTCGGGATATGCTCGGAGAATGGGGGTGGGCAAGTTCATACATACTGGAAACGAGTGTGACTTGCAGGTAACAGACTTTTTGGAGCATTTCAGAACAGACCCAGAGGTGAGTGGTATTGTAATGTACCTTGAAACTGTTCGTAATGGAAAGCGCTTTATGGAGGTTGCACGTCGTGTGGCTAAGGAAAAACCGATTGTCATTCACAAGGCGGGGAAGACAATCGGAGGTGTTCGAGCAGCGCATAGTCATACTGGAGCGATAGCAAGTCAAGGTGGGATATATGAGGGTGCGTTTCATCAGGCAAATTTAGTGCTTTCTCCAACCATGGAGCTTCTCCTCCCTTTGGCTCACTCTCTGCTTGAGAGCCCGTCCATGAGGGGGAATTGTGTGGCTATAATTACAATGGGTGGTTCCTGGGGTGTGCCCCTTACAGATTGTCTGGAGGATTCTGGCTTGAGAGTCCCGGAATTGAGCCTAACTATACAGAAAAAACTGAGAGGTCTTGGGATGCCAATAAGAGCATCCACAAGAAATCCAGTTGATATTGGTGCGGCTGGCATAGGCTCCTTTTCACCAGAGGCGTTATCAGAAATTGGTCGTACAATTCTCTGTTCAGGGGAGATAGATGCCTTAATACTCCATGGTCTGGGAAGACCTGGAATTCATAAGGATGATTCTTCATCGCAATGGAAATTTTTTACAGATTTTGAAAAAGAGATGATAAAGAAGGTCAGTGATCTCCAAAAGGAGATTGATAGACCCGTGATGGTGGGAAGTCTTTTTTCGCCCTGGGAGAGTCAGGCTGTTCATGATCTCAATATTGAAGGATTGAGGATCTATAACCGCCTTGATGAGATCGCACAAATACTCTCTTTGAAATATGAATACTGGAGAAGAAACCATTGATTCAGTTCAAAATTCAAAATACCTCACACTGTCAGTATTTTTGACATTTTTAGTACGATAGGGGGACGCAGGAATAAAACTTAAAATGTAAGAATTTGATATCCTTGGTCAATATAGTCCGAGATAGCTGGATGACCCATCATTTCACCTATCAGAGGGATACCTTCATCTTCAATGATATCCCTCACCTCAAGTTTGGTAGAACAGGCCTTACAGGCACCAATAATAAGATTTTGCTCTTTGACTTTTGTGTATAATTTATTGAGGAAATGATCTGGTTTAATCATTTCAGGGACAAGTTTTACTGCCTCACCTTCAAGAATAATCTTCCCACCCATTCTTTTTTTATTTAAATCCAGACTGTTTAGTAATACATGGACAAAACACATCGGATCACCACGAAAGGCAAAAAAAACATTTTGTTTCAAGAGACCTCCTTTCAATTAAATTGACTGTTTGATTTACAATATATAAAAATACTCATTCTTTATTGTTAGGCATAAAAATACAGTTGTTACATTAAACATATGGTCTATCATAACAACAGACCACATGAGAAAAACTTAATCACACTCCCAGAAATCTTCTTTTTCTGCACCGCATTTAGGACAAACCCAGTCTGCCGGAACTTTTTCCCACGGAGTACCAGGATCAACTCCGTTCTCATAATCACCTTCTTCAGGATCGTAAATATAGCCGCAAGGGCATTCCCACTTCTGCATAGCACGTTTCCTTTTGGTTTAAATGTGTTTTTATAGTCACTCTGTTTCGGTTGTTATATAAAGTTATTTGCAATTAATCAAAAGCCTGTTCAACCTTCCACTCTTTCCAGACTTTGCCAACCAGGTCGATACCCGGTTTGAGAGTAGCCTTACCTGGGCGCCACCCAGAAGGAGTCGCCTCACCACCCTTGGTCTCACGCACCAACTGGAACGCCTGTAACTGGCGGAACGTTTCATTTACGTTACGGCCGACTGGTGGGGTCAATACCTCATATCCCTGGACAATTCCGTCAGGATCAATAATAAAACGACCACGAGCCTCAACTCCGTTATCTTCGTCATATACGCCATATACTGTGCCGACTTTACCACCAGCATCAGAGAGCATGGGAAATGGCACGCCACCATCCACCATTTTGCTCAGCTCGTCATCGTCCCACATCTTGTGGGTAAACATTGAGTCAATTGACATGGAGAGAACCTCTACGCCCAGTTTCTGGAGCTCAGGATATTTTTCAGCGACCGCTGAAATTTCCGTAGCTCAGACAAAAGTGAAATCACCTGGGTAAAAGCAGAGTAACACCCATTTTCCCAGATAATCTGAAAGCTTGATATTAATAAATTTTCCCTTCTGATATCCAGGAGCTGCAAAATCTGGGGCTTTCTGGCCGACTTTGATCATGGAACGTACCTCCTTCCTTGTTTTTTGCTCACTTGTTAATGTGCTATCGGGCTCTTCTCCAACTGGTCCTCCAGTGGGTCTAGCACATCCCACAGCTACTTCTTCTGGCATATATACCTCCTAGTATGGATTGACAGTATGAATGACAGTTTTGTCATCCCTTTCTCAACTATTCAGTAATTAATTATAATCATGATGCAAAAAGCATATCATTCTCATTCAAAAACATCCAACAATTTACCATTTATGTAGCACCAAGATAAGCAAGGGCAAGGTTAAACGATAGGAGGGTATGCTACGGCTAAGATGTTTCCTGATAACCTTTGCTAATATTTCCGCCGCCGAATGCTGCGTTGACCTACAGCCGATTGGACGGGCGCGAGCTTGCTCGCGGTCGGCCAGGTGGATGTGAGATATAATCAAAAGTTGTGTTTAGGAGATTAGGTGGTGTATCCTAAGGGTGATTGTTAAGCATCAATAACCCTACCACTTTTAACGATAAAAATGAAAGGATACACACACCATGATCAAAGATAACGTAATTGAGTTGAACAAGCAAGAGATTTTTGTTGATGATACGATTACCGACATATTACGACAAGGAGCCAGGAAGTTGTTAGCTGAGGCATTACATGCTGAAATTGAGGGCTTTTTATCACAGTATGCCGATCTTAAAGATGATCGAGGGTGCATGCGAGTTACCCGTAATGGATATCTTCCTGAGCGGGGAATTCAGACCGGAATTGGCCCGGTACTGGTTAAGGTTCCCCGGGTTCGAGATCGTCAACCTGATAATGAATCGGAGCGAATCAGATTTACATCTTTCATCTTGCCACCTTATCTTAGAAAAACAAAAAGCATGGAAGAATTGATACCATGGCTTTACTTGAAAGGCATTTCTGCCGGTGATTTCAGTGAGGCTCTTGGGGCGCTTGTGGGTAAGGATGCTCCAGGATTATCTGCGCCGACTATTAGCCGTCTCAAAATCATCTGGCAAGAGGATTTGGAACAATGGCAAAAGCGTGATCTGTCGAATAAACGATTCGTATATATTTGGGCTGATGGCATTTACTGTAATGTTCGTATGGAAGAAAAGCAGTGTCTTCTGGTTATCATTGGCG